>NZ_JAVRBM010000041.1:0-78242 GCF_034531255.1 Nostoc sp. ChiQUE01b
ATACATTGGTACTACCAATTTGCGATCGCCCTGTGCCAGTTGCGTAAGTCCTGAATTTGTTACAAGTGTAATTTATCCTACTCCTGAAACGCAAAATGCCAGAGGTATCGCTACAGCTTTTCTTCTCCTACTCTCACAAAGATGAAAGCTTAAAGATGAGGATGTAGCCCTCATAGATAATGAAGCTGAAGTACAAAAGCAAGAAATAGAAATACTCCAGCAACAACAGCAATCTCCTCCCAATGAACTGTCCTCTGAGAAGGATGTAGATTATACGTGGTTGCGTAACTGGGGAGTGGAGAGTGAGGCAGATAAAGCAATACCCCATGTCCAATCCCCACCCAACTCACTTAACCCAATGATTCAATGGTTGGTAAGCCATCGGCTTTAATCCAGGCAATTTGGGCAATGCCGCGATCGCTTGCATATTGGCGAATCGCCTCTGCATCTCTTCCGCCCAAATCAATTTCTACTCGCACCAAATCAGTAGAATCTCTGAGTTTTTGCGCGTAGACAAAGGCGGCGGCGTTAGCATTAGCTGTCTCTGGTGCTACCAACCAGTCACTCGCTGGAGTTTCCTGTGGTAATTGCTGGGTAGACAACAGAACTTGGTATAAATCTTCGATACTTAGTCCAAAACCAATTCCGGGAATGTTTTCTCCTTGAGGATGATATAGCCCCAAAAGCTGGTCATAGCGGCCACCGCGCCCTAAAACTCTGGCTTGAGATTCGCTATCGTTGACAACCTCAAATACAATACCAGTATAGTAATCTATGATTTGGATCAGGCTGAGGTCGAGGATTAACGGAAATTTTTTCTCTGATTCTAGTAATTCTACTAGGGATTTGAGGTTATTCACTGCCTCTCGCTGTTCTTGATCTAGATCCAAACCACTGACTTTTTGTAATACATCTGCACTTGGCCCGCGCAAATCCATGATGATTTGGGCGCGATCGCGTAGTTTGTCACTTAGGGGTAAATTATCTATGGTAATGCGGTCAAGATGAGCGATCGCACTGCGAACTTGAGCTTGTAAATTAGCAGGAAAGGCACTCAGGAGCGATCGGGTAATTCCCGCCTCACCTAAAATTAAATGCCATCCCTGCAAACCCAATGCTGCCAAACAATCTGCTACCAATAGCAGTACTTCGGCATTGGCCAGCAATCCGCCAGCCCCTAACAACTCCACCCCAGCTTGATAAAACTCTTGCTGGCGATTATGCCTACTTTCCCAAGTGCGGCGAAACACATTGGCGTTGTAATACAATCTTTGTGGATAAGTGACACCAGCCATCCGAGTCACAACAGTACGAGCAATAGATGCTGTTAATTCTGGACGTAGCCCTAATTCTTCATCTTCGCCATTTTGTTGTAGTTGAATCACCATCTGACGCTCAATTGCTTCCCCTGCCATTAGGGTATCCATCCGCTCTAAAGTCGAGGTGATAATCCTGTGATATCCCCAGCGATGAAACACCTGCTGTAACCGATCTTCAATCCAGCGTTTTTTCTCCACATCCAAGGGTAATAAATCCCTGGCTCCCGCTGCTGGTTGATACACCATTATTTTTTCTTCCCACCAAACAAACCACCGAACAAACCACTACCAGATTTATCTGGTTGCTTATCTCCATTATTGGGGGATGAAGTCACCTTCTGATCGCTAGGTTGTTGTCCTAAAGCCTTATCTATTTTAGGTTTCCATTGCAGAGCCGTTTCGTCACTGGGGTCTAATTTTAGAGCGTTGTCAAAGTGGATTTTGGCCATTTTTAGCTGATTTTGCTTCAAATACACCATTGCAATTAAGCTATGACAGCGACTATTTTTCGGTTCTAACTTCAGGGCTTCTTGCAACTCTACTTTGGCTTGGGCAAATTGATTTTTGTCAATCAAAGATTGAGCGCGACGAATATACTGTTCTACAATTAAGTCTTCTTTTGGTGGCGCTGGTGCTGGCGCTGGTGGTGTATTTTTTGGTGTATTTGGCTGAGGTGTACCTGATTGGGCTTTGGGTTGAGCAGGTGGCGGCGCTACGGATGCTTTACCCGCACTCCGCATTAAATACACTAAATTCAACTCACTAGCTTGGGCAATGACTTGCTGCGCTTGTTCTAAAGAATCATATTGGGTTTGGGCTAGTTTTGCGATCGCACTTCTATAAAAATGATCGATATTAGCCGTTTGGGCTAACTGTCTAGCCGACTCGGTGTTGAGAGTTACCGAAGTAGACTCTTGTATCAGACGCTTGCCAATTTGCGACAAAATTAAAATATATTCAGTGCGAGTGCGATCGCCAGAGAGTTTTTCGTAAGCTGGGTTAACCAGCTTTGATAACAATTCGTTACCGAGATGTTTTTGAGCAGCAGTTTCAGTAAGACTACTGTCTGGGTGCAAACGGCGGGCGACTTGGAGATAGCGTTTGCGAATCTCTTTGACATCGGCATCAACTGGAACACACAGTACTGCGTGATGATCTATGAAATCATATTTAAATAGTCCACGATCTATTTTGAAAGACATATAGAGTTTTTGCACCAAAAGAGCAGCTAGATTGCTTTTAGTGTACCCAAAGTCTAAGGGAAAGCCCCCATCTGCTACACCCAAGCTGACAGAGGCGGAACCTGTAAAAGTTCGCTACTGAGGGAGTCGTGAATATAACTATTTGTGGCAAGAATTCTACCTGACTCAATTTTGACAGTAGTGCCATCGTAGGCGGTGACTTTGCCCCCAGCTTCTTGTACCAAAATTATCCCAGCGGCAATATCCCAAGGAGAAAGTCCCCGTTCCCAGTAACCATCGACACGTCCACAGGCAACATACGCCAAATCTAGCGATGCCGAACCGCTACGTCTAACTCCTTGGGTAAGATGGGTGAGGTGACTAAATTCTGCGTAATTGTTATCAGAGGTTTCGCGGCGATCGTAGGCAAATCCTGTTACTAGTAGGCTTTTACTCAGTTCCGATGTTACCGAAACCTTGATAGGGTGACGGTTACGCGTTGCTCCTAAGCCAGTAGCAGCACGGAATAGTTCATTATGTAATGGGTCATAAATTACACCAACTTGCGGAACCCCATTAATTAACAGTCCGATGGAAACGGCAAAAAATGGGTATTGATGAGCATAGTTGGTTGTGCCATCGAGAGGATCTATTGCCCAGAGATATTCATTCTGTTGATTACCTAACTTCCCTGATTCTTCAGCGAGGATCGAGTGCTGGGGAAAGTGGCGACGCAAAATTTCTAAAATCAACTCCTCTGAGGCTTTATCAGCAGCAGTGACTAAATCACCAGGGCGTCCCTTTTCAATAATTGCGTCTTCTAACTTACCCAAGTAACCTTGCAAAATAGCACCAGCAGCTAAGGCTGCTTCTGTAGCAATATCGAGAAAAATTTGTAAATTTGTCATTAGTCATTAGTCATTAGTCATTGGGCAAACAGGGCATGGGGCATTGGGCATTGGTTATTAATTCTTCTTTTTCACTTGCTCACTCCCCCACTCTCCCCCACTCTCACCCTCAGCACTCAGCACTCAGCACTAATTAAAGATTTTGGCGGCGAAACTCTGCGGGAGTGAGGCGCATGGGTTTTTCTGGGTTCCAGATTCCTTGCCCCATGAGTCTAGCCCATTGTTGGGCACGTTCTAAACGCAGGTCATACTTATGGTTAGGCGATCGCCCTACAAACATTGCATTTCCTTGTTTGACTAATTCTTCATTTAATAACACCTTATTTTTCCACACATAAGCTAGAGTTCGCCCAATTTTGTCTTTTGCTTCTAAATCAAACTCCAGCGTTACCGATTGTTCTACACCACCAATTAGATTCTCTAACTGTTCTTTTGCTGCTTCCCCCCAAGGGCGCTGTCGCAAATCTGGTGCATCAACACCCACTAACCGCACTTGGGAAATCAAATTTGGTTGTTCAGCCATGCCTAAAACTTCTAAACTTTGGCCACTAACTACCCGTGCTACTTTCACCTCAGCCTCATTGTTTGGCAGCTGGTTCTTGCCTTGGCAACTCACCAAGAGCAATAAGCAAGCCAAAATAGCTATTTTTTGCACCCTCTCACCAAGACGCATAGGCATCAGAAATTTGGTGATTTTGAATTGTTTATTCCTCATCTAAGGGTAAACCCGCTTTAATTCTTCCCCTAGCAAAATAGCGTCCAAACTGGAGTTCGTAGACTTCATCTTCATCTTGCGTCTCCACTTCCAAGTCAGAACGGGGGTAACTCACACACAACAAGGCATAACCTTGCCGGCGTAAATCTGGCGATAAGCCGATCGCCTCTGGTTGGTAAATTTCTCCTGATAACACTTTCACAGCACAAGCAGTGCAAGCCCCGTTGCGGCAGGAAAACGGTAGTTCCACCCCTTGTTTTTCGCCAGTGTGTAGGATGTAGCGGTCTTCTGGCACTTGTAGGGTGTGTGTTTTGCCAGTAGCGCGATCGCGAACTTTAATTGTGTATGTACGGGACATCTGGATTTGCGTTTTGGGATTAAGACTATCAGATTCAATCTAGAATATCTTCCTTTATCTTTGCATTTTCTGGGATTTTATAGTATAATCGTAACTTGTGGCACCTGGAGAGGTGGCCGAGCGGTTTAAGGCGCAGACCTGGAAAGTCTGTTTAGGGAAACTTAACGGGGGTTCGAATCCCCCCCTCTCCGTTCTCAAACCTTAGTCTAAATATATAGTTTGAATATAGCCAAATATATTTAAGACTAAAAAAATTAAATATGATTTTCAAAAATCTTTGCAACAGAATGAATCATCTGTAGAGGCATACAAATGTACGCCCCTAATAGGTATTTCGTGAAAAGGTATAATACCAAAAATATTGAGTGTTAAGGTACTTCAATGGGAATCAAAGCATTTTCTGGCAAGTAGTTGGAAAAACGCCCTTCATCTGCAAGCACCAAAATCAGGCGCAGAGGATAATCTGGCGGAACTTGCAAGTCTGCCCACGGCACTGCTAACTCTAAACAACTATTTATAGCTACTTGAGCGCGACTGAAACGGGGATGCCATTGATAATTGTCTCCAGCTTCCCGAAACTGAATTGATTGCGTCAGCAAGTTAACTTCTAAAAGATGGTGGAAAAGGTAATTCAGTGGAGCTGCATCTGGTACATCTGCCAAGGGTACTGGACTATTCACCATTGTTTTTTCTGGATAGAACCACAGCAAATTCAATTCTGCTGGCAAATCCCGTCCTGGTGCAGCGCCACTTTTAAAGTCCAACCGCAAATAGAAATTTAAGTGATCGACCCCGTACCAAAGTCGCTGGATAACACTGCTGTTATGCATCGTCCCCCGCGCCCCGCCGATTTCTATGCGTCCAGCTTTATCCCAGTCTTGTTCATCACCCTTACCATCGATGATGGGGTGAATAAACCCTTGTGGGGTGTGGTTTGTCTGTGCTTGGTGGTTTTCCACTGGTTGCTTGAGATAGGGCGGTACAGGTTCATTTAATGCCTTGTAAATACCAAATAAGTGTTCTCGAAACAACCGATCAAAGATGGCATCCTGATTTGAGGAGTGTCCTGCACCAAACCACCAGAACCAGTCGGAACCCTCTGCGGCATACAATGCTTCCCATGCTTCGGGGTTGTTTTCTTCCGTCGCTTCGGGATGATTTGCGAGCATAATTCTTGCCTCTGTCAAATAATCCCAAGCCCGATTTTTAGCCGGATCGCCAATCCAAGTGGTGAAACTGCCATCTACCCAAGAACCACTATGTAGTTGCCCTCCGGGGATGGTGGCTGTGGCTGGAAATTCTTCCAGAAATTCGGAGACAGTGACGAGTTTGAGACGGGGTTCATCGCTCAAACTTTGATATAAAGCTTCTAAAAAGGGTTTGCCATCTTGGGGATAAAATTCCCAGCAATTTTCCCCATCTAAGGCGATGGTAACTAGCCAAGGTTGTTCACTATGACTATCTCTTTGCATTTTAGCGATCGCTTGCAAATGTCCCACTAAATCTGCTGCTGCCTGTTTTGCTGGCATTGCACTATAAGTAAAGCCAATCAAATCTGATAATCTGTGGTCACGAAACACAATTGATAAATCACCCTCGGCAGTCTGTAGGCGATAGGGTCGATACAACAGTTCTGGTTGCTGCACATTCCCCGCCCCATCCCGATGAAAAAAGTGTTTCAGCGTCCACCCTAAGACGGCTTCATCTGAGCATATCCACTTAAAACCTTGGTTAATAATATCTGGAAGTACCGCCGGACTTACTGATTGTTCCGAAGGCCACAAACCACGAGGTATCTGTCCAAAGCGGTCTTTATAAAAGTCCCAAGCTTTTCGTAAGTGGCGGGGGATATCTTCTGCCCACTGAAACCGCTGCTTTGGTAGTGTCATATTGGGCACAGCTACGCGACCGGAGTTAGTATCAGCTAGCAAGGGTAAAATCGGGTGGGTGTAAGGCGTGGTGGTAACTTCTAGCTGCCCTGCCGCCTGCATTTTCCGATGTTGGGGGATAATCCGGCTCAAGATTTCTCGCTGTTTAGAATAAATGCGCTGGCGATCGCTTAAAGTAAAATTCCGTCCCTGTTTTAACCAAGCAGCAATTTCTGGGTCATCCCAAAACAGCGGATCGATCCAAGCCAAATTGTGCCAAGCTAGCAAATCACCATAATCTGACAATTCCCAATTTGCTAAACACCAAGCTTGCCCTTTTTCCTGCCTTTGCTGGTACAACTCGGCATAGCGGGGATGGGGGTCAATCAGGGTATGGTGATTGGCATCGAAAAAGTGTTGGATAATAAATTCCCGCTGTTGCTGGGTGAGTTGCTCATCCGGTGTTAAGCTGGCTGTGAGGTAAGGGTCAAAAGCAGTACCAGCAATATAATCTTCGAGTTGCAATATCAGCGATGGAACTAAATTCACCGTTTGGTGTAACTTAGGGTATCGCTCTAAGAGTAATACTAAATCCAGATAATCTTTAGTTCCATGCAAACGTACCCAAGGTAGGCGGTACTGCTGACTGGGAGATAGCGAAACGCCGCTGCCAGGGGATTTGTACAGCGGCTGATGTTGATGCCAGATAAAAGCAATGTAGAGAGGATGGGACATAGAAATAGTTAGGAGTTAAGAATGAGGAGTTAGGAGTTAATTGAAAACTCATAACTCCTAACTTCTAACTCCTAACTTTTACACCACTTGCTCAATTTCTGCAATTTCGGGAATCATTTCCTTAAGGCGGCGCTCAATACCCATTCTCAGGGTCATTGCAGAACTGGGACAAGAACCACAAGCACCTTGCAGGCGCAGTTTTACAACAGGCCCATCAAGTTCTACGAGTTCCACATTGCCGCCATCAGACATGAGATAAGGGCGCATTTCATCTAAGACTGTTTCAACGTTGTCAATTGTGAGTTCCATAGTTTTAGACCAGGTAAGTTAACAATGGGCATGGGGCATGGGGCATGGGGCATGGGGCATGGGGCATGGGGCATGGGGCAAAGGAGAAAGACTTACTGCAACTTTTCCCCTGCTCCTCTGCCCCTCTGCCCCTCTGCCTCTTCAAATTCCTATGCGCCGTTACTCATTAAGCCATTATCCAAAATTTGATTTTCTAGCTTTGTTAAAACGATCCTAGACCCAATTACAACTAGTTTGTCAGTTGTTTAGTTGACATTTGCCATTTGTCACTCGTCTTTTATTTATTTTTAATGACTTTTGACTAGGGACTGGGGATTAGGGGCTAGGAAAGAGTTTTTCCAATGCCCCATACTTCGGCTGACCTCGGCTCCGGTTCCATGTCCGCAAGTCGAGATGTTCGGCACGAGTGCGAGAGTACAAGTGCCCCATTCCCACGCAAGGAAGAAGGACGAGAAGAAGGAGAACAAAGGGGACGGGAAGCGACGGCTAATATTATTATTCGACTGCTTACTAAGCGGCTTGGGCAGGGACTTCCAGAGGGAATACGCTCCTCAATTTCTGGTTTACCTTTATCTGTTTTGGAAGATTTGAGCGAGGCACTGTTAGATTTTACCAGTGTGGCTGATTTACAGGCTTGGTTAGAAGCGCGATGATCAAATAGCCCCAAGCCAAGCCCTAGTCTTTTCAAACTTCCAGATTGAATTTCATATTATTATCCAAACCGAAAGCGATAAAATAGAAATAAAAGGCAGTAATTATGGCAACCCAAGTTAATTAGAAAAATTAACAGAACTATTTTCTTCTATCTCTGTTGTCATTTGAGCACATTCATTTTGCCCTAAAGTAGCCCGAACCAAATGCACTGGAACACCTTTATCTAAAGCGTGGATAGCATGACTGTGCCTAAACCAGTGGGCATTGAGCCGAGATGCCTGCACATTGAGAATAAAGGCTTTTAACGATTATCCTGCAAATGGTTTGATAATTTACTAACCCAAGTTGCTAGTTATTCAGACAGGCGATCGCTAAAAGCACTTTAAGCAATAAAATCCCCTTCAGAGAGAAATGTGGGAGGGGTAAATGCTAAATGAAACAATTGCTGTCTATGCTATCATTGATGACTTATTAAAGGCGATTGGGCATGACGAAAACTACCGTCGAAATATGAGTGATGCAGAAATTATCACAACGGTAATAATCGCCGCGATGTTTTTTAACGGTAATCATAGTCAAGCTTGCGGTTATATGAAACTCTAACTTATACAGTTTGAGTCGCCATCACTAGATGAAACTATCACAGGTTGTTGATATAGTGGCACGGTGAATGTGACTGTTGAGCCAAGTCCTTCGCCCAAACTATAAAAATGTACCTCGCCGCCCATCGCCTCCACTAGCTTTTGGGATATTGCCAGTCCCAAACCTGTGCCGCCGTACTGGCGAGTGCGGGAACCATCCACCTGAGAGAATAATTGAAACAGTTTATCTTGTTTGTCCAAAGAAACACCAATACCAGTGTCTGCCACACGTACTCTCACCATACCAGGAAATTGCTGCTCTTGAAAGTTCGCCTTTTTGAGTACTAAATCGGCGCTGACGGTAACGCCACCCTCATGGGTAAATTTGATGGCATTACCTACCAAATTGAGCATCACTTGTAGTAACCGTTGGTAGTTGCTTTGGACAATGATTTCATCAGAGGTAGCAGGCATTTGCATCTGAAAGCTGAGGTTTCTCATTTCTGCTTGGGGACGCATAAAACCTTCTACATGACTGAATAGCTCATCTAGCTTGACTGGAGCATAAGCTAGCTCCATTTTCCCAGCTTCGATTTTGGCAATATCCAAAATATCGTTGATGATATTTAGCAGATGTATCGATAAGTGGTGAGCTTCTGCCAAAAACTGATTTTGTTCTTCTGGATCATCTGCCATCCCTTCCAAAATCAGCTTCAAAAAGCCAATCATACCGTTGAGGGGAGTACGAATTTCATGGGATACATTAGCTAGAAACTCGCTTTTAAGGCGAGAAGCTTCTTCGGCTTTTTGACGCGCTATTTCTAATTCTTCATATAAAGTAGCATGAGCGATCGCAGTTCCCAATTGATCTGCTGCTTCTTTTGCCAGTTCTAATTCTGATTCTGTTAATGTATAGCATTCATCGTGCCAATTCAAGGCAACCAATCCATTAGCTTGGTCTTGATAGCAAGTCGCAACTACCAAAGTTTTCTGCCGCCCAGACTCTTTGTATCCAGCCACTTCCATCATGACTGGTTCTAGGGTTGCCAAGGCTTGAGCAAAGGCAGCCTCAGAAGCTATATCTATATCTGAGCCAAGCATTGATTTGAGTTCTGACTGGCGATACTCAGCCTTCACCTGGACTTTTGAGCTTGAGGGCTGATAAGGACAAATAATGCAGCGTTCTAGCCGCAGTGCTTTCCCCAAACTATCAACTGTTTGCTGCCAAATAATATCTAAATCCAATGTCCGGCGAATATTTCTGGTAATGCGATTTACCAGTTTTTGGTGTTGCTGCGATCGTAAAGCTAACTCTATTTGTGTGGGCGTTTTTGATGCCACGCGCGCTTGTTTTTTGTTGAGTGTTGCTTGTACTAACCGTCCCATCACTAAAACGGTAGTAGCAGTGGTTCCCAAACTCGGCATAATCGGACTAATCACTAAGTCCAACTCAAATAATTCCTTGTGATAGCTAAACCAACACTGAAACCTTTCTGGCACCAGACTTGTCAAAATTCGGTGTAATCGTTCCAAATAACTAACCTTATCCACCGGGGCAAAGGTTTGAGTCTGGTTCAGATCGTCAACTATTTTTTCAGTATTTAACCCCAGGAGTTCGCTGTACTGCCAACAAAAGGTCAGATAGCGCCCTGCCCCATCTTGCGTATAAACCAACTCCGCTCCTAGAGTTGGTAATGAGCCATCAGTCTTACTGGTAATAGATTCCAGATTTTGGGAAAATACATTCGACAATTGGGAATTGGCAGTAATAGTCATTAATAGAGTTGGATAGACAAAGGGTATCCGACCGTAATTTTACTAAAGCCGCTGAAATTTATACATAAATTTTTACAGCTTTTTTGTATTTTATTGGCTATTTTTTGGTGTTCTGGAAACCAGATTGGCAAACTTTACTTTTTTTAACTTGCATTGACTAGTTAAATAATGGCGTCAATCGTTCCATTCACCGCGAGGAGGAACAGGAGTACGCACAGGTGTACGCGTTAGTTCGTCATCTCTGAGGAGTTCACCCCGTAACCACTGGCGAATCGCCACCTCAATTACTTTACTTGGGTCATTGGTAAGATGCTGAATTTGCTCTAGTAACTCGGAGTCTAGGCGGATAGCAATTTCTACCTTATCAGCTTGTGTATTTTCTGCTTCGGTAGTTTTCTCTCTCATATTCATAGGTTTATATACTCTGAATTCTTTGAATTGGTTTTGTCTAAAGCTTTGTAAAGTAGTTATATTCATCATTTGGGCTAATTCGCTGAAAAATTTTCAAGGGCACAGTTAAATACTTCCCTGAAATAGCACCAAAGTAACAGCTTTAAGTTTTAAATCGCATTTTTCATATAACTGACTAGACAATGGCTCTAGAAATTTTGCCGATAGATCAGCGATTGTGGGCAATTACCGGTCGCAATTGCCCACGATCCTTACATGATCCCTACATGTACTTATTTACATTTATTGTACGCTCCTAGCTGTTGAATACTAGCAGCGACAAATAGACTTTCATAATATTCTTAAATGTCCACCTATTTAGATCGAAAGTTAAAGATGGGGTGAAGAGGAGTGTTGGGCAGGGGGCAGGGGGAGCAGGGGGGCAGGGGGAGCAGGGGAAGAAAGAATAACTAATGACAAATGACAAATGACAAATGACTAATGACCAATGACCAACTCAGCACTAAAAGCAGAGCGTCTTGGCAAAGAAAGCATTAAAATACATTAAGTAAATTGCCCTTTTAACTTTGGTTGCTGCTAAGGCAAAGATAGTATATGACTGACGTTCCCGCAGTTCGCATTCGCAATTTTTGTATTATTGCTCACATCGACCACGGGAAATCAACCCTCGCCGATCGCTTGCTACAAGCTACTGGCACTGTTGAAGACCGACAGATGAAGGAACAGTTTCTCGACAATATGGATCTGGAACGGGAGCGCGGCATTACGATTAAGCTGCAAGCTGCCCGAATGAATTACACCGCTAAGGATGGTCAGCAGTATGTGCTGAACCTAATTGATACTCCGGGACACGTGGATTTCTCTTATGAAGTCTCACGCTCTCTAGTTGCTTGCGAAGGAGCGCTATTGGTAGTAGATGCGTCCCAAGGTGTGGAGGCGCAAACTTTGGCAAATGTATATTTAGCGTTAGAGAATAACCTGGAAATTATCCCGGTTTTGAATAAAATTGATTTGCCAGGGGCTGAACCAGAACGGGTAATTGGTGAAATTGAAGAAATTATTGGTCTAGATTGCAGTGAGGCGATTCTGGCTTCTGCTAAAGAAGGAATTGGTATTGATGAGATTTTAGAAGCAGTTGTGGAGCGGATACCGCCACCGCCGAATACGATAAATGAACGCTTACGAGCGTTAATATTTGATAGCTATTACGACAGTTACCGGGGAGTAATTGTATATTTCCGGGTGATGGATGGCACCGTGAAAAAAGGCGATCGCATCCATTTAATGGCATCCGGTAAAGAATTTGAAATTGATGAATTAGGTGTGCTTTCTCCTACTCAAAAGCAAGTTGAAGAACTGCACGCTGGGGAAGTCGGCTATTTGGGAGCGGCAATTAAAGCTGTAGCTGATGCACGGGTAGGAGACACAATTACCCTCAGTAAGGCGAAAGCAGATGCACCCTTACCGGGCTACGCAGAAGCGAACCCGATGGTTTTTTGCGGGATGTTCCCCATTGATGCCGATCAATTTGAAGATTTGCGGGAAGCCTTAGAAAAGCTCGAACTCAACGATGCAGCGCTGCATTACGAACCAGAAACTTCGAGCGCGATGGGGTTTGGCTTCCGTTGCGGGTTTTTGGGCTTGCTGCACATGGAAATTGTCCAAGAACGCCTAGAGCGAGAGTATAATCTCGATTTAATCATTACAGCCCCCTCGGTGGTTTATAAGGTGATCACCTTGAAAGGTGAGGAACTGTACATCGATAATCCCAGTCGTTTGCCTTCTCCTAATGATCGCGAAAAAATTGAAGAACCCTACGTGCAAGTAGAGATGATTACCCCGGAAACTTATGTTGGCAGCTTGATGGAGTTGTCACAAAATCGTCGGGGCATCTTTAAGGATATGAAATATCTCGCCCAAGGACGAACCACACTTACTTATGAGCTACCGTTGGCAGAAGTTGTGACTGACTTTTTCGATCAGATGAAATCGCGATCGCGCGGTTACGCCAGTATGGAATATCACATCATCGGCTACCGTGAAAATCCTCTGGTGAAGCTGGATATTATGATTAACGGCGATCCTGTGGATTCCTTGGCGATGATTGTGCATCGAGATAAAGCTTACAACGTCGGGCGGGCAATGGCAGAAAAACTCAAGGAACTAATTCCCCGCCATCAATTCAAAGTGCCAATTCAGGCATCTATTGGCAGTAAAGTTATTGCCAGCGAACACATCCCCGCTTTGCGGAAAGATGTGCTAGCAAAATGTTACGGTGGTGACATCAGTCGGAAGAAAAAACTTTTGCAGAAGCAAGCAAAAGGTAAAAAGCGGATGAAATCTGTAGGTACTGTAGATGTACCCCAGGAAGCCTTTATGGCAGTACTGCGCTTGGATCAAAGCTAATAGAATTCAGCAGTCAGCCCCTTTGGGGAAGTCAAAAGTCAGAATTCAGAAGTCAGAATTCAGAAGTCAGAAGTCAGAATTCAACTAAATCACGTATTGGCGCGTAGGGTAGGTTCCTCCTGCCCCAATAAATACAGTTCAGTTAAGCTTTTTTTTCTCCCCTGCTTCCCCTGCCCCCCTTGCCTACCCTAAAAGATAAATTTCCTTAACTGAACCGTATTGCCCCCTGCCCCCTGCCTACAGTTGATAAGCTTTAACAAAATCACTGTTAAAAAAATCTAAAAATTTTAGTAAAATTACTCACTGCATTGCCCAGACTTGTATTTTTAGATAAATGTAGTTTGTTAGATATTTATAAAGTATCGGGGAGTCTAGTAGATGAAGATACTGGTAGTGAGTTGGGAGTTTCCACCAAGGATTATTGGGGGAATTGCGCGACATGTAGCGGAGTTGTACCCGGAACTGGTAAAGCTAGGACATGAAATTCACCTGATTACAGCGGAGTTTGGTCACGCGTCGATGTATGAGGTAGTTGAAGGAGTAAAGATACATCGAGTGCCAGTGGCATATAGTAACGACTTTTTCCACTGGGTAGTCAATCTCAACTTGAGTATGGGAGATCACGGTGGTAAGTTGATTTTAGAAGAAGGGCCCTTTGATTTAATTCATGCCCATGATTGGTTAGTCGGAGATGCTGCGATCGCTCTCAAGCATAATTTTAAAATACCACTAATTGCTACAATTCATGCTACCGAATACGGACGCTATAACGGTATTCACACAGATATCCAAGGTTATATAAATGGCAAAGAAACCTTGCTAGCTTACAACGCTTGGCGGATTATTGTTTGTAGCGACTATATGCGCCAAGAAGTAGAACGAGCGCTCTACAGTCCTTGGGATAAAATCAATGTCATTTATAACGGTATCCGAGCCGAAAAGAAACAACATCACATAGATTTTCATGCTCTAGATTTTCGCCGCCAATTTGCCGCAGACGAAGAGAAAATCGTTTACTACCTCGGTCGCATGACTTACGAGAAGGGTGTACCGATATTGCTCAATGCTGCACCCAAGATTCTTTCCCAAATGGGAGGTAACGTGAAATTTGTCATCGTTGGTGGCGGCAATACTGACCATCTCAAGCGTCAAGCCTGGGATTTAGGAATTTGGCATCATTGCTATTTTACCGGCTTTCTCTCCGATGAATACTTAGATAAATTTCAAACTGTCGCTGACTGTGCCGTTTTTCCAAGTCTTTACGAACCCTTTGGAATTGTAGCTTTAGAAAGCTTTGCCTCCCGTGTACCTGTAGTAGTTTCTGATACTGGTGGTTTTCCCGAAGTGGTGCAACATACCAAAACAGGCATTGTCACTTGGGTGAACAATCCCGATTCTTTAGCTTGGGGAATTTTGGAAGTGTTGAAAAATCCAGGTTATCGCCAATGGCTGGTGGATAACGCTTATGAGGATTTAGAGCGACGCTTTAGCTGGCCGAAACTAGCCAAGCAAACAGAAAAAGTATATCAGCAAGTTGTACAAGAGCGATCGCAAATACCGTGGTAATATAGCTCTCTGACTTTTTGAAGAAATCGAGGAACTCAAATTTTATTTGAACTTGCATAAATCCTTAATCAACCTTTGATAAATCTATAGCTGGCACTGCTTCAATTTCTGGAGTAGTGCAAATTTAATCTGGTTTGGGATATTATTATTTTTGGAATTCCGAAATCAGTAATACCAATTCTCTAAAATTCGGCAACAGATGCAAACCACCAAACCCAGATACAATCTGAATTTCTTAATTGCGAATTGCGAATTGGTATAACACTAGAAAAAGCTAATTCATCAAGGATGACTATATGAAACTGCTTCCTTTGGATAAACTAGGAGCTAGAGAAGCCAGTGGTATTGTTGATTTTGGACTATTTCTGCCTTGGGTTTCTCAAAAGGATGGAAATCGGCTAATAATTAAAATTATCCATGAAAAAGATCAACTTCTCCAAGATATTCAGCCCCTAGAATTTGAACTCAAGCATTCTGTTGACTCAGAGTATGGTGATTATTGGTCAACTCAAATAGATATCAAAACTCAATCAAAACCCAGTGCCAAATCTGCATGGGGAGAACCGGGTAGATATGTTTACCGCTATTGCTTACAAAATCCCAATCAGGGAGAAATAGATTGGATTATTGACCCTTTTGCCAGAGAATTTGGTGTAGGGAAATTATCCGCTTTCACACTTGGCTATCAACAATATGAATGGAGCCAGAAGGAAAAAAACTGGAAAACTCCAAATTTAAAAGATATTGTTCTTTACGAATTGATGATTGATGAATTCGGCAGCAATATTGATGGAACAATTGAAAAACTCCGCTATCTAGCAGATTTGGGAGTTAATTGTCTGGAAATCATGCCACTTTCCAATGTAGCCTTAACGGTAGATTGGGGCTTTTTACCAATTGGCTATTTTGGTGTAGATGAACGATTTGGCAAAAGGAAAGATTTACAAAGTTTAATTGATGCGGCACATCAAAACAATATTGCTGTAATTGTAGATGCTGTTTATGGTCACACTGGTGATAATTTTCCGTACTCTTATGTTTACAGAAAACTAGGGTATCGTGAGAATCCTTTTATGGGTAAATTTGCTAAAGATTTATTTGGCGAAAGTACAGATTATAATCGCAAATTTACCCAAGACTTTTTCTATACAGTCAACTATCACTGGTTAGAGGTTTATCATGTCGATGGCTTTCGCTATGACTGCGTACCCAATTACTGGGATGGTTCTACAGGAGTTGGTTACGCTAACTTAGTTTTTAACACTTACAAAACAGTCAAAGAAAAGAGACAAGCTGGTGAGTATTGGCAGAGATTTTTTAACAATAACACGATTAATTTGATTCAGTGTGCTGAACAATTAGAAGGGCCAAAGGAGATTCTCGAACAAACTTATACCAACTCTACCTGGCAAAATGAAACTTTTGGTGCAGCTGAAAGTGTAGCTCATGGAAATAAAGGTGATTTAGCTAATCTTGGCTTTAAACTTGGTTTAGATGGCTATCCTTCAGAGATTACAAACAATGGTGACAAAATTGCTAAAACAGCATTGCAATATATAGAAAATCATGACCACTCCCGATTTGTTTGTAACTTTGGTACGATCGCCCGCGATAATGATTTATTAAAAGAAGGTAATCGTGACTTATGGTATAAAGTCCAGCCTTACTTAATTGGGATTTTCACTGGTAAAGGGATTCCCCTACTGTGGCAAGGTCAGGAATTTGGTGAAAACTATTTCCTGCCAGAACAAGGTTTTGGTAGAGTCATGTTGCTTCGACCTGTACGATGGGATTATTTTTATGACCCCATTGGTAAGAGCGTACTTTCCTTAGTACGCAAGTTGATTAAACTGCGTCGTCAGCAACCGCAGTTTACGGAAGGTGAACATTTCTTTTACAACGATTACGATCGCTATCATACCAAAAATGTGCTGCTATTCTCGCGCAAACATGGTAACAAGTTTAGCCTAGTAGCACTTAACTTTAGCGATCGCGATCAGAGTGTACCCTTCTGGTTCCCAATTGCTGGCAATTATCACGAAGAACTCAATGGTAAAAACAATTTAATCGGCGTTCCTAGTTATTCCGAATATTGGGTAACTGTTCCCAGCAACTACGGAAGCATCTGGACAACCAACACCTAATCTATTTTAGATTTCATCTGGCTGGAATTAAACGCTATAAGCAATGTAGAGATTTTCGTACAGTAGCGCAGAGAATTAATAATCACTCTGCGTTATTTTGCGTTAACAAACAGTACAAGCCCTGTACGCTGGAAATTCTACCCGATCTAGTGCCACAGTTAAGCTAGTGCGCGTTTCAATTGCACATTTTTCGTCAAGACTGTCATTTGTCATTGGTTATTCACAACAATTGATAAATGACTAATGACAAAGGACGAATTTCACGAATAAATAAGCAATTAAAATGCGTCACAGCCTAGCAATAATTGCAGTTTGCTCTAGAAGTTTAGTATGACAAAGGCATTCCCAAGCATAGCAAGGCGCTTGAAAAGTACAGGAATCAAGTTGTTGAAGATGGGAACCTTCCTAATAACCCGTTTTATTGAAAGCTGGAAACGCTTCTTCCTGGGTGATACTGTTGATGTTTACCCCTCCACCTCCCCCTCCTTTGATGTCCGTCCCTCCTTAGCGGGCCCAGTCCTGAGTTTGGGTGGGGGAGGCCCTGATGTCGATGATGCTATCCAGTGGATGATTAACCAAGTTAGAGGAGGTAGTAACTCTGGTACTAAAGTTAATGTTGTAGTTATCCGCACTAATGGTAATCACGATTACAATCGGCTAATTTATGCCATGAAGGGTGTAAATTTTGTGGAAACTCTTCTGGTTAGAAATAGACAAGAGGCAAACAAAGCTGAGATTTATGAAAAAATCAAAAATGCTGATGTAGTTTTCTTTGCTGGCGGGGATCAATGTCAATATATCCGCAACTGGAAAGATACCAAGCTGGAAACTGCCGTTAAGTCAGTTTACCTTAAAGGAGGTGGTGTTGGTGGCACTAGTGCGGGTGCAATGATTCAAAGTGAGTATGTTTACGATGCTTGCGCTTCTTCCGAAAAAGGCATTGAAACTAGAGACGCACTCGAAGATCCCTACCGAGACATTACTTTTACTTACAACTTTTTCAATTGGAGTAATTTGAAGGGAACTATTGTAGATACACACTTCGACAGACGGGAAAGAATGGGTCGAATTATGACTTTCATTGCCCGTCAAATTAAGGACGGTGTATCTAGCAGTGTTTTAGGTATAGCAGTTAGTGAAAGTACATCAGTTCTTGTGGATAAAAACGGTTTGGTGAAAGTTATGGGTAGGGGTGCGGCATACTTTGTACTTGGCAATCATCTGCCGGAAGTATGCGAACCCCGAAAGCCTTTGACCTTTTCCAATTACAAAATTTGGAAAGTTCGTAGTGGCGACACCTTCAACTTAAGAAACAGACCAACTTCTGGGTACTATCTCAGGAGTGTCAAAAGGGGACGGATTGATTCAAATCCCTATTGAATAAGCCTTTAAGATTGTCCTTTGTCATTGGTCATTTGTCCTTTGAAATACAAATAACTAATGACATAGGCGCTTCTCTACGAGACGCTACGCGAACGCCTTCTTGCAGGGTATGACTAATGACAACTCTCATGAGTAAATATACAACTTAAATGCGTAACAGCTTATCAATCCTAAACCGTCAATTTGATAGGTTGCTTAGGGTGTCGTCTGCGGTGGATTGGTGGAATTAGGAAATGGAAGAATTGGTACAATTACAGGCTTTGGTTTTTCGCCTTGCAGTTGAATTTGGGCTTGATTGCGACCGTCTATTGCTTGTTGGTAATTAGGCTTGTATTTTATTGCTCGATCGTAAGAAGCGATCGCATCCTGATACTGTTTCAAATTTAATAGAGCATTGCCTTTACTAAACCAGCTTTCGGAATGGTCTACTTTATAACGAACTGCCTTATTATAAGACGCGATCGCATCTTCGTATTTCTGCAATATGTATTGTGAATTCCCTAAATTATACCAGAGTTGATAGTCATTTTGCTTAATTGTCGCCGCTTTTTTATAAGCTTTTATTGCTTCTTCATAGCGTTGGTTTTGATGCAGCGACCATCCCAAGTTATACCATGCTTGATAGCTTCTGGGGTTGTATTTAATTACTTGATTAAAAGATTCAATCGCGTCTGGATAACGTTGTAAATTCAGCAGTATATTACCTCTAGATAACCAAGCCTGGTAATAATCTGGCTGATATTGCACCGATTTATCGTAAGCTGTAAATGCATCTTGATAGCGTTTTAAATTGACTAGTGCATTCCCTAAATTATACCAGGCTTGCTCGTAGTCTGGTTTTAAATCTATGACTTTTTGATAAGCTGCGATCGCTTCTTCATATTGCCTAGAATTCTGCAAAGCTAATCCTTTTTTATACCAAGCTTCATAATTATCTGGTTTGAGTTCAATCGCCTTTTCATAAGACTTAATTGCTTGGTCATATTGGTTTAAATTACTGAAAGCTTCACCTTTAGCATTCCAGACTTCTGAGTTGTCATTCTTTAATTGTAAAGCTTTATCAAAAGAAGCGATCGCTTCTTGATATCGCTGTAAATTTCCCAATACAAAACCACGTCCAATCCAAGCATCTAAATAATCTGGCTGAATTTGAATTGCTTTATCATACGCCACTAATGCGTCTTTGTATTTTCTTAATTTATTTAGTGTTTTACCTTGACCATTCCAACCTTGAGCATAATCTGGTCTGAGATTAACGGCTTTTTCATATACTTCTAACGCGTCTTGATAACGTTGCAAATCAAAAAACGTATTTCCTTGTTTAGATAATTCTATGGCATTATTTGAATTAATGTAACTCCAAATAAATATTGATGCTACTCCGCCAACAGCAAGAAAAAATATTGTTAGTAAAATTTTACCCAATATCCCTTTTTTGGGTTGAGGTTTGTTGATATTTTTTGGTGGAGAAGGAGGAGTTAACGCTACTGTCTGAACAGGTGGTTGTGTTAACTCTTTCAGCGCTAGTAATGCCACTGTTGCCGAAGGATAACGTTGTCGAAAGTCGTAGCACACCATTTTATCTAAGAATTGAGCAAATTCTGGTCTTACCGTCGCTTTATCATGCCAGATAATTTCATTAGTATCAGCATCTTTTACTATTTCCTCTGCTGATAATCCAGTGAGAGCTTGAATAGCAATTATTCCCGCAGCATAGATATCACTGCTTAATTTTGGCGTACCATGAGCTTGTTCGCCAGGAATATATCCCGGCGTACCGATAGCTACTGTTGCGAGAGTTTGACCTTGAGGACTAATAACTTGAGTAGCAATTTGTTTGACTGCACCAAAATCAATTAAAATTAATTTGCCATCTGGTTGGCGTCTGAGGATATTGTGGGGATTGACATCACGATGAATTACATTCTGTTGATGGACAAATTCTAAGATTGTCAAAAGTTCTTGTAAAAGTGAAATGACTTCCTCTTGACTAAGGATTTTACCTGATGTTAATTCTTGGCTCAGATCGTGACCTTCAATCAATTCCTGTACAAGATAGAATTCGGCATTTTCTTCAAAGTAAGCTAAAAGTTGGGGAATGCGATCGTGAGTTCCTAATTTATACAGAACTTGTGCTTCCGTATCAAATAAACGCCTAGCTGTTTCCAAAGTTACCGGATCGCTTGCCTGGGGTTTGAGTTTCTTAACAACACATAGAGGTGAACCAGGTAATTGGGTATCACAAGCCACAAAAGTTTCACCAAAACCCCCACCTCCTAAGTTACTAATAATTTGGTATCTTCCTACAAGTGTGTTTCCCAGCATCTAGTTTGCCTAGTGTAAGTGCAATGCAATCTGATTTCAATCTTGCCACAGGTTGGGGGACTGGGGATTGGGGATTGGGGATTGGGGACTGGGGATTGGGGACTGGGGACTGGGGACTGGGAAAGATAAGTACCAATGACAAATGACAAATGACAAATGACAAATGACCAATGACAAATGACAAATGACAAATGACAAATATATATGATTCCTATTAGTGATAATATTCGTTGTCGAAGTAAGCCGATTATTAATTATTGGCTAATTGGCATTAATATCGCCGTATTTTTATGGGAACTTAAACTAGAGTTTAGTGATGAATTAGGCTATTTTGTCAATACTTGGGGTGTGATTCCAGCGCAGATTAGTGGAGCAGTTACCAATGCTCTTTTTTTTAACTCTGCTGCTTGGATAGTTGTCATTTGGCGGGTATTGACCCTATTTTTTGGAATATTTCTGCACGGCAGTTTTAGTCAAATATTAGGCAATCTCCTATTTTTGTGGGTTTTTGGGAGAACTGTAGAAAATCTTCTAGGACATAGACGCTATCTAGGATTTTATCTGGCTGCTGGTGCGATCGCAGGTATAATCCAAATTCTGGTCGAACCGAGTTTGACAGTTCCATTGATTGGAGCAAATAGTGCGATCGCAGCTATTTTAGGCGCATACATTATGAAGTTTCCTAAAGCTAAAATTGACACTGTTTTGCCGCTAATAATCTTGTATATCCCTATCCAAATACCAGCCTTTTTCTATATATTTTGGTGGTTTGTACAACAATTATTTTATGGTATCGGCAGTTTAAATATTCCTCCTGTTGGCGTAAATCAATCGGGTGTTGTCTTCTTAGGGCAGGTTGTGGGATTATTAATTGGTGCAGCTTTCATGCGATTGAAGAGATAAACTTTATTTAGTTTTCTAGTTATTTTTATAGGGCGGTCACTATTAACTGACTAATGTCGAAAAGCTCAATTTTGAGATTTTTGGCAGTGCTTACTCTACAGTCATTGAAACTCATATATACCTTTTGGGTGAAATTAATAAACTGTTTTTGCTTAATCAAGCATCTATTCAATAGACTTCTTGCATAAACCAAAAAAAGAACCCCACCTCGCCTTTGACTTACGTCAAATTCTCCCCTAAGAGCGTGCGGGGAGGGGTTGGGGGTGGGGTGTTAGGGAACTTTTGGAAGAGGTCTAATAAGCAAAATGATTACTACGATAATTTTTTAGTTTTTAATTCTTTATATACCTTTTGATAGATTACATTTGATAGTTAAAAAATTCCAAAATAAAACTAGTTATACCTACTCTTCAAGTCAATATTGTTAAAATTGTTAAATTTTAGCGGTGTACAATATGCAAAATACTAATAAAATTAACTTTCAACTGACTGATGACTTAGCAGTTTTGCGGCAGCGTGTAGCTGAGTTAGAGCAATCAGAGATATTTTATCAACAAAGACAAGCAGCGCTTGAAGAACAATTAACAGAACTAAAAAGAAAGCTGCCAGTAAAACTAGAAAATCCCCATATTAAAGTTAAGGAAACATCTGTACATCTCAATCTGCCAACAGATGTAGCAGTAATTTTAGAGCAACTCCAACAAGAAATTGCGGCGCGACAGCAGCTAGAAGTAGTTTTTAGGGAGAGTGAAGAACGCCTAAGGCTAGCTCTAGATGTATCCCAGATGGGCTTGTGGGATTGGAATATTGTTACCAATCAAGTCATCTGGTCAGAAAATTATGAACTGCTTTTTGGTCTATCTCCAAGTAATTTTGATAGTCCTTATGAGACGTTTCAAAAGTGCGTTCATCCTGAAGATAGCCAATCTGTAATGCAAGCGATCGCCCATGCTTTGGCACAAAAGACTGACTACAATGATGAATTTCGTATAGTTCGCTCAGACCAAAGTACACATTGGATTTCTGCCAACGGAAAATTTATCTATAACGCTCAAGGACAAGCGGTGCGAATGATCGGCGTTTGTATGGAAACTACTGTGTGTCAGCAAGCAAAAGAAAGTACTCGCGAACTCACAACACAAGTTCAAGAACAAGCAAATATTTTAAATGCCATCCTCACCGCCTCAGTCGATCATATATACATCTTTAATCGCCAAGGTTGTTATCAGTTTGTCAGCCGTGATGGAGCAACTATACTAGGTTTAAATCCCCAAGATATTATTGGCAAAACTTTGCCAGAAATGGATTTACCCGCAGACCTAATAACGCAGGTAGATAATCAACGACTTGCTGTGATGAAAACTGGGCAGCCAATTAAAGATAACTGTAAATATGTTACCGCTGATGGCGTACATTATTATGAATATATTCTCACACCATTACGGAATGTTGACCAAACTATTGAAGGCGTAATTACTGTTTCTCGTGATATTACCGAACACAAACGGGTAGAAAAATCATTACGCGAAAGTGAAGCACGATTTCGGCGTTTGTTTGAATCTAACCTGATTGGGGTCGCTTTTTGGACTGTGGATGGTTTCATCATTGATGTCAATGATGCCTTTCTTCAACTAGCTGGCTACACTCGTGATCAGTTTGCTACTTTAGGTAGAATTAATTGGAGAGAACTTACTCCTATTGAGTATAAAGATTTAGACGATCGCGCCCTTTTGGAGGTACAAACCACTGGAATTTCCCAAATTTACGAGAAAGAATACATCCACCGCAACGGTAAGCGAGTACCGATTGTTTTGGGAATGGCTTTGCTGAATGACTCCCAAGAACATGGTGTTGCTTTTGTACTGGATATTACCAAGCGCAAATTGGCTCAACAAGAATGCGATCGCCTACTCGACTGCGAAAAGATAGCACGCCAACAAGCAGAAATCGCCAACAAAATTAAAGATGAATTTCTGGCGGTTCTCTCCCATGAACTGCGAACCCCACTCAATTCCATTCTCGGATGGTCGAAAATGCTGCGGACTCGCAAGTTTGATGAAAAAACTACTCACCACGCCTTAGAAACCATTGAACGCAACGCTAAGTTACAAACCCAGCTAATTGAAGATTTGTTGGATGTGTCGCGCATCCTGCAAGGAAAATTAAACTTGAATATCTGTCCAGTCAGCTTGGTAATGGTAGTTGAAGCAGCACTAGAAACGGTACAACTAGCGGCAAAAGCCAAGTCAATTCAAATTCAGACCTTATTTGATGCCAATTTGGGACAAGTGATAGGCGACCCAAATCGGCTGCAACAAGTTGTGTGGAACTTGCTTTCTAATGCGGTAAAATTTACACCAGCAGGAGGACGGGTAGAAATTCGACTCATGGAAGCTGATAATCAGGCTCAAATTCAGGTTAGCGATACAGGTAAGGGAATTAGCCTAGACTTTTTGCCTTATGTGTTCGATTACTTTCGCCAAGCTGATGGTACAAGTACACGGATATTTGGTGGACTAGGTTTAGGACTAGCGATCGTGCGTAACGTTGTAGAAATGCATGGGGGAAATGTTCAAGCCGAAAGTCTGGGAGATGGATTAGGTGCAACCTTCAGTGTCGAGTTACCGCTTTTGGTTAGAAGCGAACAGGTTTGGGGTGAAGAGAATCAGTCTTCATATTCAGAGCCAGAATCTTCGCAGCTTGCGGACACTCAAGTTTTGGTAGTGGACGATGAACCAGATATTCGCGACTTAGTTACCTTTATATTGCAAGACTACGGTGTACAAGTAACTGCCGTATCATCAGCACAGGAAGCACTACAAGCCCTGTCTGAGTCGATACCAGATGTTTTAATTAGCGATATTGGAATGCCAAAAACAGACGGTTATATGCTGATGCGTGAAGTGCGATCGCGATCGCCAGGGCAAGGAGGAAACGTACCAGCGATCGCTCTGACAGCCTATGCAGGGGAAATGAATCAGGAGCAAGCATTAGCCGCAGGATTTCAAATACATATTTCTAAACCAGTAGATCCAGATGCATTGGTAAAAGCGATCGTCGATTTGATTCAACCAAGTTGATACTAGATTGGCGTCCGTCGGCTGTCTATCACTTTAGTGTTGTACGATGTCTACTGCTTTCCTGCTAAACTCTGAATAGCCCTTATGCTTTCAGAAATTATGGCATCTGTTGAGCAGATTATGAAAGAAGCCTTAACTTTGCCCAGTGCAGCGAGAGCATTGTTGGCAGAAAAGCTGGTTGAAAGTCTTGAATTTGATGTAGACGAAACACTTCAAACACTGTGGATAGATGAAGCCAAAAAGCGTAGAGATGAAGTTCGTAGCGGTGTAGTTTCACCCATTCCTGGAGAGGAAGCGTTAGCTAGGGTGAGACAACTTTTGGAGTAATGAAATACGTCTTTCATCCAGCAGCATTAACTGAATACGGTGAAGCAGTCAAGTTTTACGCAGAGCGCCGGGTTGAATTAGCACAAGCATTTATTAATGCGGTTGAGGATGCAATTTTCAGAATTATCCAGTCACCGAATCGCTGGGCTGTTGTTGACGAAGACATTCATCGATGTCTAACGCGCAAATTTCCCTATGGAATTTTATACACTATTGAGGAAGATCGCATTTTAATTTTGGCGGTAATGCACTGTAGCCGTGAACCGGGATACTGGAAAGAGCGCCTCACAGAGAAACCATCAGATGGATAAAATAAACTCAAAATAAATAAATTTCTAAAAATAAATCAGCAGCAGGATTTCAAATACATGTTTCTAAACCAGTAGATCCAGATATATTGGTAAAAGCGATCGCTGATTTGATTCATTAGTCAAAAAATCCTGCATTATTTACAACACCTCGCATTTTTCAAATTTATGATCTTGCGTGCTACCCAGTGATGGAACCCTAATTATCGTTAAACAACAACAAAATTGTTGTTGGTTAATGACAAGCCAGCAGTAACTAAACCAAATTGTACTTGAGTAAATGCACTTGCACTGCCATCCTGGTCAAACAACAATGCACCTGTAGTGGAGTTGTAAATAAATCTTTCAGTGCTAGTGGTTGCGGATGTTCCAAGTGTAAATTGATCGGCTAAGAGTACACCTGCTGATAAAACGCCGCCAAAACCAGCAGACGACACCTGAATTACTTGATTAGTGGCTTTGAAGCCATAAATAGTATCAAGTCCTTCATTGAAACTACTGAAAACAAAGGTATCACTACCACTTCCTCCATAAAGGCTATCATTACCTTTGCCACCTGTGAGGATATCATCGCCACTGCCACCTTTGAGGATGTTATTACCAGAAGCCCCAGACGCTGTGAGGGTATCATTGCCATCACCACCGTCGAGTAGATTATCGCCTAATGAAGAGTCAACATTCAAAGAATCGTTACCAGCACCACCGTTGAGCGTGTTATTGCCAAAAGAGCGAGAGTAGTTGTTGTTGTAGTAAGTGTTGGCGAGCTGGTCGTTGGCATACTCAGAGTAGGAGCTAGAATCATCATAGCCAAAGATGGAAAGAGAATCATTGCCATCGCCACCAGAGAGTAAATTATCGCCTGTTGAACCACTACCGCTCAAGCTATCATCGCCATCACCACCATTGAGCGTGTTATTGCCAGAAGAGCGAGAGTTGTTTGTGGAATCAGAGTCACTGGGAAGACCGAAATAAAACTCGTTTCCGTGTCTTATCTTTTCGCTGTAGTAGCCAGAGACGGAGAGAGTATCATTGCCATCACCACCAGACAGGAGGTTATCGCCTGTCGAACCACTAGCACTCAAGTTATCGTTACCTGCACCACCGTTGAGTGTGTTATTGCCAAAAGAGCGAGAGTCGTAGTTGTTGTAGTAGGTGTCGGCGATGAGCTCGTGGTTGGCATACTGAGAGTAGGAGCTAGAATCATCATAGCCAGAGATGGAAAGAGAATCATTGCCATCGCCACCAGAGAGTAAATTATTGCCTGTTGAACCACTAGCGCTCAAGCTATCATCGCCAGCACCACCATTGAGCGTGTTATTACCAGAAGAGCGAGAGTTGTTTGTGGAATCAGAGTCACTGGGAAGCTCGTAAAAATCCTCATTTCCGTCTTTTATCTCTTCGCTGTAGTAGCCAGAGACGGAGAGAGTATCATTGCCATCGCCACCAGAGAGTAAATTATCGCCTGTCGAACCACTAGCACTCAAGTTATCGTTACCTGCACCACCGTTGAGTGTGTTATCGCCAAAAGAGCGAGACTCGTCTTTAGAGTTAATATAATAGGCTCTAAATATTTTCAAATAGCCAGAGATGGAGACAGAATCATTGCCATCTCCTCCAAAAAGCAGGTTATCACCTGTCGAACCACTAGCACTCAAGGTATCATCACCAGCACCACCCTTGAGCGTGTTATTGCCTAAGGAGCGAGAGTAGATGTTGGAGCCGTAGAATTCAGACGAGTAGTCATATTCCTCGCCAGAAATGGAGAGAGAATCATTGCCATTGCCACCAATAAGGAGGTTATCGCCTGTTGAAACGCTAGCACTCAAGGTATCGTCACCACCGCCACCGTTGAGAGTGTTATTGCCTAAGGAGACTGAGTTTAAGTAGTCGCGGTAACTTGATCCGGAATAGCCAGAGGCGAAGAGAGAATCGTTGCCATCGCCTCCATCGAGCAGGTTATCCCCTTCTGAATTGTCAACATTGAAGTCACTCCTCGTACCAGCAACAAGAGTATCATTGCCGACACCACCAATGAGAGTATCGTTGCCAGTACCACCCCGCAGCAGGTCGTTACCACTTAAGCCGTTGATGATGTCGTCACCTCCCTGACCGTTGATAACATCATCTGAGTTGTCAAAGCCGTTAACATTGTTGTCGAGGTCGTTGAGGAAGGTGACTGTGTTCTTTCTAAAGACACTGCTTTGGGTAGAGTTAGCATTGAAGACATCAAAGCTGTCTTGAATACTGCTTTGCCCATCAAATAGAATATTGCCTGAGTTTACAGTGGCTCCAGTAGATTTGGTGAGGTTATCTAGATTTTCTAGAGCAAAGTTTTGCAGGATAACTTTAGTTATCTCCTTAAATGCACGAGATGCATTATTATGGTTCCCTATCCCTTCAAAGCCGATTTCCAAGTTTGTGCCATTCTGGGTGAGTACCAAATTTCTTGCAGTCAACCCACTACCAACGAATTTGATGGTATCAACTTCAGCAATAACTGCTACTGAGGGATTTGTACCTTTACCGATGCCACCAAAATCAGTGATTGTATATGGCTGTCCAGTTCCGTTGTTAACGTTGTAAACAAATATATCCTTGCCACCTCCACCAGTTAGGGTGTCGAACCCGTAATTGGAAATGCCTTGTAAGGTATCGTTACCTTCGGTTCCAATGATATTTGACATAACTTTTTCCTACCTGAATCGATTTTTGGAGTAACTTCAGTTGTCAATAATCGGGTTAGTGCTATTTATCGCTCTTCCGTCAGTCTTAGAAAAATTAACGAATTTTCGCCGTTTCAGGCAACGAAAGATTAAGGTTTTAATCCAGAGTGATGAAAGAGCGTTATAGCATTACCAGTCAATGCAATAACATTACCAGTCAATGCAATAGCATTACCAGTCGATGCAATAGCATTACCAGTCAATGCAATGGCATTACAAGTCAATGCAATGGCATTACAAGTTGATGCAATGGCATTACAAGTTGATGCAATGGCATTACAAGTTGATGCAATGGCATTACAAGTCAATGCAATGGCATTACCAATCGATGCAATGCCATTACCAGTCGATGCAATAATTACCTCCGCTACCTCAAAAGGCAATTCCCTAAGTTGATAACACTACCAAAGGTACTAGTTATCCCTTTGAGAATCGCTATAAGATGACAAAAAGGGTCTTCTATGTTTGGATGAAAATGACTGAGCAACGTGATGCTGACTTACCATCAACTGATTCTCAGCAATTGAGCGAACCGACCGACAAAACGATTACCAAGTCGGTCGATAATTCCTGGACAAATCGGATTGCTGGTGTCTGGAACAAAGCAACAACACGTCTAACCCAACTCGTACCCGTAGAACAACTGGCACAAACAGTTGTTGAATGGTTTAGTGTGAGCGATACTCAGGTTGCAGAGATTTTAGAGAAAATCCGAGCCGAACTGCCAACCACAGAAGCCCTCTTAATTGGTAAACCTCAAGCCGGAAAAAGTTCCATTGTAAGGGGATTGACGGGAGTTGCTGCGGAAATTGTTGGTCAGGGATTTCGTCCCCATACGCAACACACCCAGCGCTATGCCTATCCTTCCAATGACCTACCGTTACTGATTTTTACTGATACAGTGGGGCTGGGTGATGTCAAACAAGATACTCAAACAATTATTCAGGAGTTAGTTGGCGATTTACAACAGGAAACTCGTTCCGCCAGAATCCTGCTTTTGACGGTCAAAATCAATGATTTTGCAACTGACACGCTACGACAAATTGCTCAACAGCTGCGCCAGAAGTATCCAGATATTCCCTGTCTGTTGGTAGTTACCTGCTTGCACGAGGTTTATCCTGGCGATACCATCGATCATCCCACCTATCCGCCAGATTATCAGGAAGTCAACCGCGCATTTGCGGCAATGCAACAAGCCTTCGCAGGAATAAGCGATCGCTCTGTACTCATTGACTTTACCTTAGAAGAAGATGGCTACACTCCGGTATTTTATGGTTTAGAAGCACTGCGAGATTCCTTAGCAGAACTACTCCCACAAGCAGAAGCTCAGGCGATTTATCAGTTATTAGACCGAGAAGAAGTTGGCAAGCAAATTGGCAACCTTTACCGAGATGCTGCCCGCCGTTATATTTTGCCATTTGCGATTATGTCTGCAACTCTGGCTGCTGTACCCCTACCATTTGCCACAATGCCCGTACTCACTGCCTTGCAAGTATCAATGGTGGGACTGTTGGGTAAATTATATGGGCAGACAGTTACTCCATCTCAGGCGGGAGGCGTTGTGAGTGCGATCGCAGGTGGTTTTTTAGCACAGGCAATTGCCCGGGAGTTAATTAAATTTATCCCAGGTTTTGGGAGTGCGATCGCCGCCTCTTGGGCAGCCGCCTACACTTGGGCACTAGGCGAAGCAGCCTGTGTTTACTTTGGTGATTTAATCGGAGGTAAGAAACCCGATCGAGAGAAAATTCAGTTGGTGATGCAAGAAGCATTTCAGGCGGCGCAAGAACGGTTTAAGGAAATCAAACGTTAAGAGTAGTTGCAATCCAGTTCGAGTGATTTGATGTTGAATTTTTTTGAATTCTTTCTCCAAACAAAGTAAAGCTTTCTGAAATCCATTCCTAGACAGAACTATAAAGAAAAAAGCTTATATCTACAATACCTTTGCCAATTTACGAGGGTTCAACGCCTGTAGAAACGGGATGAATACGGCCTAGAGAGGTAAGCTAGATAAATATTTGTCCGGTATATTACTATAATCTAGCTTGTCACGGTATTTACGGCGAGAGCGTTTATTGGAGTCAGGATTTTGATAAGGTACGTATAATGCCGAATCATGGCGTAACTTGGAAATGCAGAAATTGCCATGCTATTCAGGATGTGGTGCGATGGTGGAAATAAGTGGCAACAAGTACCAATAGTGCGATCGCCTACAGAAGCTTTGCCTACGCAACGATATCCATCAATATGCCGCTTTGCGTCTACGCACTCCCCAACAAACTGAAGCGGTCTTTGGGTTCACGGGAACAGTCTTCGGGTTCACGAGAGCGGTCTTCGGGTTCACGGGAACAGTCTTCGGGTTCACGGGAACAGTCTTCGGGTTCACGGGAACAGTCTTCGGGTTCACGGGAGCGGTCTTCGGGTTCACGAGAGCGGTCTTCGGGTTCACGGGAGCGGTCTTCGGGTTCACGGGAACAGTCTTCGGGTTCACGGGAACGGTCTCCCTTAAAACTTTTATCGAAACAGAATTCAGGAGTGATGAAATACCGGAAAATTACTGGTATCACCTCAAAAGTTGATTAGAAAAAATTGTGAGTTACCCTGAACCGAAATGCAGTTTAAATAAGGCAAGCTAGCTCTAGAAGTATCTTAAAGAAATAAATTTATGTCTCATCTAAAACGCACATCCCGCATTTTAGAAAAAGCTCAGTTAAGAGCCGCCGGATTGAAATCGATTGTTCCAAGCATCAAATTTGATGAAAATTATAGTCTGGAAAAATTGATTGAGTCAATTGAGCAGTTACATAACAAACTTGATGTTTATAATACTGCTCTTTCTATGGTTGACTCTTCTAGAACTGAAATTGAAGAGATGGAAAAAAACTTGAGTCAGCTTTCTGAGAAAATGCTGATGGTGGTTGCTATCAAGTACGGCAAAGACAGCCGCGAATATGAGATGGCAGGTGGTGTCCGCAATAGCGATCGCATCCGCAAAATTAGGTCGAGCCGCTTGAAAAATGTTGCAGAACAAGCATCAGATGAGAATGCTAAAACTGTATAGTAGTGGTGCAGTCTAGTAAATTAAGCTTGCCGTGCTACTACGCAGTTTAATCCTATATAGCAGTCGAAGCATAGGTAAGGACTATGTTGGTTGCTGAAACCTTTGATAATACTGAGTTTCTACTCAGCACGGGCTAAACGCCCCGCTATCGCTAACAGCACTCAGCACTCAGCACTTTGCTATACCTTCTCCTTTGGTGCTGGCACAATGCAAAACTTATTTAAACCTGCATCGATTTCTCTAAGTGTTTTAAAATCTTCCTCTGGTAAACGATCGCTGCTACTGCTAAACAAACCCCCACTGACAGCAGGCTGTTTTTCCAAAAAAGAGAAAGCTTGGCGAAACTGATGCGGTTCGGCTTTAATGGGTGAATCAAAGTGGCAAGGAATAATCCACTGAAAGTCCCAACTTGCAACTTTATCAGCCCAGTCAATGGTTTCCTTCGGGGCGCGGTTGAGAATTAGCGTCTGTAAAATTGGTGCGACAAACAAACGCCCATCACCTCGCAGGGCATCAAATGATCGCTGCCAATTTTGCTGCCATTTAAAGGGGTACAATCCAAAATAACCTTTCTTTGAGCGTTCTGTGGCTTTCAAGGAATCTCGTAACACCTGACTCCATCGGCGTATATCTAATACGCTTGGTTGAAAGTACAAAGCAAACAACGAGATACGCTGCCAACCCTTACGGCGATTTACCTGACTATCGACAACAATATCAGAAGCATAATCCTTGGCATGGAATAATAAAGGATATGAATCTAAGAGAACGATCGCAGGTGGATCTTCTGGGATCGAAAGCACAGAATCTGTGACTAAAAGAGTATGCGATCGCTTGTGGAAAAAAGCAACTTCTGCAAACCTACCAAGGCCAAGGCCGATGGGGCCCAGTATTGCATAATCAAACTCGTCAGCAAAGGGTGTTTTGCTGCTATCTTCTGGAAGTACTTGAGTTCGTTTTGGGGGTAAGCCAAGCCAGCTAAGGGGAAGATTTAGCGGGAAACTCCACTGATCGGGAGCCACAAACACCTGTGCAGTCGGAAAGTATCTAGCAAAGGGGCCAACGAAGACCTTGTGTTCTATACCAGAGATAGTTGGCAGAATGATGTACTTAACGTTGCCATATTCTGCCACCAACTCATTCACAAGTCTGATGCACTCTGGGGTTGGTGCAACAGGTGCATAGACGAGAAGACCCCCAGTTTCCAACTTCACAACAGTCATGCGAATCGGTACAACAACGTAGAAAATGCCCTGAATCTGGTCAAAATTCCAGATTGTGTCCTTAAGCACTTCTTGACGAATTGTCTGCCGCCTACCGTAGGGGTAGAGTGGCACAACAGGCCATAATCCCCAGGAAAAGTCCTTTGGATAAATCTGTTGTGTATTGACTATGCGTTCATCATCAGCCACTCTGCAACCCCCTCCAAATTCCCAATACTCAAATTGTTTTTATTTGCTCTCCACAAAGTTGGAGTTTAGCAAATGTTGAGATAATAATATAGGACTCATATTTGATTGCGTGAAAAAACTCAGTACACCTTTATTCCTTCTTCCCAGTCCCCAGTCCCCATTACCCCTTATCCCCTTCAGGGGCCCCACCTTCCCCAGTCCCTAGTCTCTACGAGTAATTCACCGAATCAAATCGGATTACTATATCAATTTATAATTTATAATACTCGCCATTCGCGTAGCGTCTCGTAGAGAAGGCAAGAAGCAAGCTACGTAATTAGGGACTTCCAAAAAATAAATTATGCCATTATTAATAATGATAATGATTACCTGGGGGTGAAGGGGCAGCGCCAACTAATTCTTGTAATGCTGACACAAGAAGATTGGGAAATTATAGCAGCAATTGTGGCAGATTCATTGAAACTGCAAATTATGCACCAAGCCTCGGCTCTTGAAAATCTCGGCGACGAAATAAATATTAAGATTGTCTACCAAACCTAGCAATTAATTCCTCCCGTGACAATTGCATGAGTAATGGGGTAAATTCTTTAGGTGATAATGCTAATAATGGTTCAATAATTGCGCTTAATTCTTTATCTAATGAACCAAAACGAACTTGTAGTAAGTTTTCGACAACAAGACGTTCACCTTGTTGAATTCCTTCTTGTTTGGCTTGTTCGCGGTCTTGCTGGTAAAGTGGTTCTAGCCGCATAATTAACTCCCTATCATCTTCTTCTAAATTTTGATTGACTCTCAAGTTCTGGCGCAGGTTGTAAACTAATTCTAGCGTCGCTTTCTGGAATGGATGATTTGATGGTAGTGCTTTTAACTCATTAATTGCCTGCTCTTGTACCCTTCCTCTACCCAGGATTCTCAACCATAGTGTTTCTGGAGTTTGTGGTAACTGATGGATGGCTACAATAGCTGCACGTAAATAGTCTGCCATGAAATGTACTCCAGGCAACCAATCTTCCCCTTGAACTGCACGAAATCCAGATAGAAGCGTCGTGGATGCTGTTGGGGTGAGAATCCATAATTTGGGAATTTCTAATTCTTCAATCGGGGTTTTATTTTTATTAGCTTCTCGTTGTAATGCACCCCTAACTTCTAATAATTTCAACAAACAATCACAAATTTCTTCTTTAGATGCCGCATTGCGGAATGGCTCAAAGATAGCAGGACTGGTCGCCAACTTTCCTAATAAACCTAATGTTACTAAATCGGTAGTTTGTTGTGCTGCTGGAGAAAAGAAAACATCAATTTCTCGCACTTCTCCTGCTACACGACTGGGGGCTTGTACTTGCCCATAAGATTTTAGTAATTCTTCTAGATAATCCTTGGCGAATTGGTCATGAATAAATCGAGTCATTCAATTTTATTATTATGCAAGGGGAGTAATTGAAGTTGAGATTAGTTCTCTGACATGCTCTGCGGAATCTTGTTGTAATGCTAATGCCACGATCGCCTGACTCTCCTCTATACAAAACCTAGCGATCGCCTGTTTCACTCCAGGTATACTTTGGGGATTCATGCTCAACTCATCTAGCCCTAAACCTAATAAAATTGGTGTCGCTAAAGTATCTGCTGCCAATTCTCCACATAATCCTACCGAAATCCCCGCCGCATGGGCAGCTTGGACAGTTTGCTGCACCATTCGCAATATGGCTGGATGTAGCGCATCAACCAAATTTGCCACGCGGGGATTAGTGCGATCGCTAGCCATGACGTACTGACTCAGATCGTTAGTCCCGATACTAAAGAAGTCTACTTCCGCAGCTAACCGATCGGCGATCGCTACTGCTGAGGGAACCTCTACCATAATTCCGACTTTCATCGCTGCATCAAAGGAAATAGCAGCTTGATTTAGTTCAGCCTGCACTTCACCCAAAATTACCTTAGCTGCACGTACTTCAGTTACAGTCGCAATCATCGGCAACATGATTTTAATTTGGTGTCCGACACTAGCTCTCAAAATTGCCCGTAACTGAGTTTTAAAGAGTTCTGGATGATCTAAACAGAAACGAATTCCCCGCCAACCTAAAAAAGGGTTAGCTTCTCTTAACCCTACTCTGAGATAGGGAAGCAGCTTATCACCACCGACATCTAAGGTACGAATAATTAGCGGCCGATTATCTAAAACTTGAGCGATCGCCTGATATACTGCTAATTGTTCTTCTTCAGTCGGGGCGCTGGTTCGGTCTAAATACAGAAACTCAGTGCGGAGTAGTCCCACACCTTCTGCACCGCTAGCCACAGCAACTTGCACATCATTTATACTACCAATATTGGCGAAGACGCTAACTTGCCGACCATCACGAGTAATCGCTGGCTGATGTGCCGTGGCTCGTGCTTCCTGTTGGGCAGTTTGCCAAGCTGACTGCTTTGCTGCTAGTAAATCCAGGATATCTGATTCTGGTTCTACCCAAGCTCTGCCACTTTCACCATCAAGTGCCATTAGTGTACCATCAGCCAAGTGCAACACCTGGGCATCCACTCCCAAAACTGCCGGAATACCCAACGTCCGGGCGATAATTGCACTGTGGGAGGTGGCGCTACCAGAAGTAGTACAAATACCCAACACCTTGGTTGGATCTAGTCCAGCCGTATCTGAGGGGGTTAAATCAGTCGCTACCAAAATCGCCGGTGACTCAAGATGCAGGTTAGCCGCAGCATTCCCAGCTAGTAATCGTAATACTCTTTGCCCAACATCTACAACATCGTCAACTCGCTCTTGCAGATAAGAATCCTCAAGTGCGCGATAGGAAGTCGCTACTTCATCGACTACAGCTTGCCAAGCTGCTTCAGCATTGATATGGTTGTCTAAAATGCGCTGATGAGCCGCTGACAACAGTACTGGATCTTCTAAAAATAGTAGTTGGGCATCAAAGATGGCGGCTTCAGCATCACCAATTTGCAGAGATGCTTGTGAGAAAACTGCTTGAATTTCTTGTCGGGCAGTGTTAATCGCTGCCTGTAATCTTTGCCACTCTGCATTATGATCGTCTACGTGGTATTCCGTAATAGCAATGTGAGTGGGTTGATAATGAGCAACAGGTGCGATCGCGACTCCACCAGAAGCTGCAATCCCCGAAAGTTCGCCGTGAGTTGCTGGAGTAACTTCATGGTGAAAGGCTGGTGGAGAATTCAAGGCAACATTATCTTCACCCTCCGGGTTCGGCAGTCCCTCTTTGTTGGAACAACAAGACCGGGCTGCCTCACCAAAGTTATTGGCAAATAATCCCTGTAATGCTGCTAGCACCTCATCTGCATCAGAACCAGTGGCAGTAATCAGCAGTTCGTGTCCTTGACGCACCCCTAAAGTTGTGACTTGGTTAATACTGTCACCCCTGACTAGCTCAGTATTTCTGGTTAAATTCCGTACCAGAATTTGGGATTGAAACCGGGCTGCGGTTGCCACAAACTGCGCTGCGGGACGGGCGTGTAATCCTAAGCGATTGCTCACAATCAGCCGAATTTCTCGCGTTGGCGATTCTATATTGGTTGTTATTGGGCTAACAATAGACAACGGACTACTAACTACACCCAATTGAGTTGCTTTTGCCAAAAGTGCGCCGCGTGCTTCCGCCATAACTTGGTGAATATCTCTACCAGCCGCCACCGCAACTACAGCAGCGATCGCGCCTTCGACTAGAGGTGCTTCACACAAATACACTTTCTCCTGCTGTGCTTCTGGCAGAAACTCGATTGCCATTTCCGCACTCAGCAAAGCACTACCCAAATCCATTAACACCAATACACCATCATCAGAAAAAACAGAAGCGATCGCCTCATAAACCTGAATCGGATCTGTACCCAATGGATTTTCACGATCTTCAATACCTGCTGCAACAGCAATGGGAACTTGGCCTTGAACCATCTGCGCAGCGAGTTCGCGCACACCCAAAGCTAGCTGTTTACTGTGAGAAACGATAACAATTGCGATCGTGGCCACACCGTCAACCTTGTTGAGAGGTTTGCGTTTAGCTAGTTATCCATTTCATTTTCCCGTTTTGCTACAATTGCAACTGCCCGAAAATATTCCGGTCTTTCCAGCTAGAAATGCGAATAAAATAGCCCTCTATTACGGAAATACGTGGTGTCCACTCATAAACTCCATCGCTAGCAGTCCGGGAAGAAATGTTTTGGATAAGTTTGTTCCCATCGTACAACTTAATCGAGACATCACCGTCAAAATTATCCTGCCACAATATTAAAAAAGGTTGATCCTTCTTTGGAAGTACTTTACTAACTGGCTGACCGATCGAGATTTTTGGCGCAATCTGATTTTTGCTTTTCTTACGGAATCCCAGATAATGAGGTAGGTGTCGGAAAGTAGGATTTTCTTGCAGATTAGACAGTTGGGGAACAATAATGTTTCCTTTCTGGGAATTGAACAAATAAGTTGATTTGCCGCCGTCAACGGTAATGATATCGCCCTTGACTCCTAATTTACGTAATAAATCGGCTGCCTCATCCAGAGTTGCTTGGTTCACCGTCATAATCAACAATAACTCGTCACCTTTAATACCATCTTTGTTCAGAGTACCGATAACTTGATACTTATTCGCTTGGTTTTGGGCTAATACTTTCGCTGGATGATCGCTATATCGGTAAGTGACAATCGCATTCTTCACAGCTTTTTGGTTAAGAGGCGCGCCACTAGCTTGATTGTAATCAGTAATATATGCCTGCTTATCATCCCAGACTAAGGTTTTGAGGCGAATATTACGATAATATTTATCTTTTGGTTCCTTGATTGGGCCATAGGGGCTAGTGCCACCAGTGATGACTACACCATTAAGTTTAATCGGAAAAGATAATTGAGTACTAGATTGGTATTGTTCAAAAAAAGAACAATTAATCATCGAAAAAACGTTGTTTGGGTAAAGTTTCTGATATTCGTCTATTACTTCAGAAAACAACTTATTTTGGAAAAAAGGGCTGTAATGTCCACCTTCTCCTTTATAATATTTACCTTCATTTAGACCCATATTATCTACCCCTTTGATAATTTGATCTATATGCATTTTGCGGAGATTAATAACTTGTAAATACGCTTCATTACCATTCGTTAATTGTTTTCTATATAAAGCTGCACCGTCTACAGCTTGGAGAGGCTGATAAGAAGATAAAGGGTTGAAAGTTTGGGCAATCCACAGGCTACTCAGAATCGGCAGAAAAAAAAGCAGTAAATTGATTAGAGCATTCATCGTCTTGCGATCGCAATTCTACAAAAAAATGGCGTATACGTCATTTTACCAACTTACCTGAATCAAAACCAACGTTGTTTGACACCATCGTTCCATTCTTCACTGATTGGCAATCGACTATTGCCTTGCTGGGGTTAGGTTCCCGGTTTTCCACAACACGTACCTTTTGTTGTAGCTTATGGTTCATACCTTCCATGTACATCAATTCGCCATTTGCGGAAATAGTAGTAGACCACATCAGTACTTTCTGCCTTCTTTGTATTTGTTTACCGTAGATAAGACTTTTTATGACTAAATAATACAAATCACTTAGAATTAAATTTTAAACACCTAACTATTGAGGTCTTTTTCATGCTGTGTTTCTTGAAAAAACAGCTTAATTTAGATTCATGGTTAATGTTAATCAAAAATATTAACCCATTTTTTAAATCAATGCTTGTTGCTATTGGGGCAATCCGTTAGAAGTTCATAGCATAAATACATACCCTAAATCTGGTTCGTTTTGGTTCCAGTAGAATAATTCTCAAACCGGGTATTTCTTAAACAAGAAAGCATGAATTGTAGCGAGATACAAACTATTAAATTAAATAGTATCCAAACATTTTTTATTTTTTTAATGACAATATTTTTCTGCACAACGAGAAACTCAAGCCGCATAATGTGCAGTTAAATCATTTAACTAGAGATCCTTTTAAAGCTTGTCCTAGCAACTTATTAAGGAAAAATATGGCTCAAACATTACGTCCTTCACATAAATATTTTCAGAATAACATTATTACATACATTGCCTTTTGCTTATTGTTATTCATGCCCAATATAGCTCTAGCTGACAGGAACAACAATAATTTTGACGATCCTCCACCGCGAACTTCAGGAAGTTCAGGCGGCTCAAGACTGAAGTTAGCTTTGACAAAATCTAAGTTGCTAGTTATCAACCGGGAGCGTAGTTTGCAGGCGATCGCCTATTTCTGAAGCGCCTGTTGAAAAGTCTTGATCGCCTCTACGTGATTCACCATATTCATGCAACGTAACAACAAATCTAGATCGATTCCTTTCACCTCTTCACTACTAGAAACTTTTTCATAGTGAAGTGTATTGCCTTCTCCCCGCAGATGATAGACTTCTAACACACCATCTTCCCAAAACCACACTTCCTTAATCTTCAACCGCTTGTATGCATCTAGTTTGTTGATGCCGCCACTGGAAAACACCACCTCTATCGCCAGATCGGGTAGCATCCGACCAGGAGCAAGTTTATAAGATTCATCCGCCTCTCGCTTGACGGCGACTGTTTCACTTTCCAGAGTCATTGAGCCAGTTGGAGTAAAGTCGAACCCTGCCATGAGCAGGTAAAGCTGCAATAATGCAGCAATCCTCTTTTTAACGGTTTCGTGGGCTTCTCCAGGCATTCGTCGTATTTCCAGAATTCCATCCAGAAAAGACAGCCGATATCCTGGACGGTCTAACAATTGTTCAACTGCTTTGAACTCTCTCCAGGTCATTCCCTCAAACAGAAGGGGTGATTCTTTTTTTGGTGTTGCTATCGTTGCTGAGGTCATTTGAGTCTCCAGTTTGTTTCCAGATTAGAAATAAATAATCAGGTTTGGAGGGCGATCGGGCGATCGTTTCATTATTCTACTTGCATTGAGAGATACGATCGCGATCAACAGTTTTTAATTGAGCCAATCCACAAGAAAGCTATCGATCCATAGGGTGCTGATTAGAACAAACAAGCATCGGAACGATAGCTATATGTAAATTGTACAGAGTCTGCTAGAAAAAATGGGCGGGTTTGGGCAAACCACAGATGAAGGCGTTAACAAAAGAATATTGTCATCTCTAGTAATGTACCAACGCGCCAAGAGACAGTTTACTCTATGCAAGCCATTAGGAATTGAATGACTAAGTTTATAAGCCGCTTTAGCTAGAGAGTGAACGGTGGTACTAGTGTAAAAGTGGCATCGTTTAAAAACAAGCTATCAGTGGTGTACGGGTCAATATATAGCTTGAAGTTTCTGTGACGTATGTAGTAAGTAGGAACATTATATGACCTAAAAGAAACATTTGTTAAACTTGCTAAACCTGGTTTTATACAAAACGTTGCATCAGCTTTGAACAGTGCAGTATTGTTATTACGATCTAATCTAATTTGAAAATACTGATGTCTTAAGTAGTATCCTGGAAAATTTGAGGATTCAAATGAAACACAGTTAGAAGATGCTAGCCCCGACCTTACTCTAAAACTTGCGTCTGCTCTGTCTAGAGAACTTGAAATCTGGCTAATCTCGCCAAGGGAATTGCGATGACGAATATAATAGCTAAAAAGATTAAATGTTCGTATTGAAACAGCCGGTTCAACAGGAGTTGAATCTGCGATCGCAGGATTAATTGATGTAGAAATAGATATAGGAAGCGCTGATAAGGTTAGCGCTAGTGCAAAGAGGGTATTTTTCATGGTTACAATCTTTTTAGATAACATTGGCAAAACAATGCTCTTAACTTAGAATTTAGTATTAATTCTATAAATTCTGGAAATTAGTTAGAAATATTTACATAGTTCATCTTAAGCTTAAAGGCTTCATGCGATGAAACTACTCTTATTAGTTGCTGCATCGACACTGAGTTAATTAAATTTAAGTAAATAGTGAAAAAAGTATGAAAAATTCCGCTAAAGTCTTATTTAAAACAAACTTTATGCTTTTTACAAATGAATATAGAAGAAGCGCTAGTAATTTTAGACACATTTCTCGAACATGGCTTAAGTGATGTTCAGGAAATAATATTTCGTCAAGCTTGGGAAGGACAAACTTATCCAGATATCGCCGAAAGCTGTGGTTACGATGCTAATTATATAAAAGATGTTGGTTCTAAGTTATGGAAGCTACTTTCACAAGCTTTCGGGGAAGAGGTGACAAAAAGTAATTTTCGGTCAGTATTGAGACGGCGAGCGCAAAGTAGCGTTTTGTCAGAAAAACTACAAACTGTGCCAGCAGTCTTGAGACAGTCTCAGCCAACAAGCAGAGCCAAAGATGTGATATCAGGTTCTTCTTTAGCAATCGAAAAGCAAGACGAGAGAATAACCCCAATCCCTAATCCCGACTTCTTAGAAAATCCTGGTGGCTCAGTACCGCTTAATTCCTTTTTTTATATAGAGCGTCCGCCAATTGAAGAACGCACATATACAGAAATCAACAAACCTGGAAGCCTAATCAGAATCAAAGCCCCCAGCAAAATGGGAAAAACATCCCTAATGCACAGAATTCTTACTCATGCCAAACAGACTGGGGTACACACTGTACAGATTGGTTTACAGAGGGCAGATAGTCAAGTTTTCACTAGCTTGGAAAAATTCTTACGCTGGTTTTGCGCTAACGTCAGTCGGCAGTTGAACCTAGAGATTAGACTAGATGATTATTGGGATGAAGATATTGGTAGCAAAGTTAGCTGCACATTGTATTTACAAGAGTATTTGTTAGAGAAAATCGACGCTCCGGTAGTCTTAGCTTTGGATGAAGTGAATCGAATTTTTGAGTATCCAGAAATCTCTAGGGATTTTCTCCCACTACTGCGTTCTTGGTATGAAGACGCTTCCGAATTAGAAATCTGGCAAAAACTCCGACTAATAGTAGTTCATGCCACTGAAGCTTATATCCCGTTAGATATTAATCAATCCCCTTTCAATGTGGGGCTACCGATTAAGTTACCAGAATTTAGTTTAGAGCAGATACAAGAATTGGCGGTGCGTCATGGACTTGATTGGGGCAAAGGTGAGAAAGGATTGCAAAAGCTGGCTCCTCTACTAGCGATGATTGGTGGTCATCCCTATCTAGCTCGTCTGGCTTTTTATAACCTGGGACATCAAACAGTAACCCTAGAACAGCTACTAAAAGAGGCTCCCACAATTGCCGGCATTTATAGCAACTATTTACGGCATCATCTAGCCAATCTCCAAGAACATCCCGAACTTGCGATCGCACTCAAACGGGTAGTTACCTCTCCAACAAGTGTGCAATTAGAAGCGATCGCTGCTTATAAATTAGAAAGTATGGGTCTGGTAAAACTTGCAGGAAATCAGGCAATAGCTAGTTGTGAGTTGTATCAACTATATTTCCGAGAGCAATTAACCTAAAAGTTATGAATAAATACGAATATCAAATTGGCGGCAGTCTCAAAGTCGATGCTCCTAGCTATGTAGAACGGCAGGCTGACTTTGAACTTTATAATGCTCTAATTCAAGGTGAATTTTGTTATGTATTTAGTTCCCGACAAATGGGTAAATCTAGTTTGCGGTTACAAACAAGGCATCGATTAGAACAAGCCGGCTATAGCTGTGCTTCTATCGATATGACTCGCATTGGCAACGGCAATATTACTCCTGCTCAGTGGTATAAGGGTATAGTAGTTGACTTATTAAGAAGCTTTAATCTCTTTAGCAAAGTTAATATAAAATCTTGGTGGTCGGAGCGTGAAGATTTACCTGCATTACAGCGATTGAGCCAATTTGTTGAAGACATTTTGTTAGTTGAACTCAAAACTGAAAAAATATTTATTTTTATTGATGAAATTGATAGTGTTTTAGGTTTAAATTTCCCTGTAGTCGATTTTTTTACTCTAATTCGCTCGTGCTACAATCAACGAGCCGAAAATCCAGAATATAACCGCCTAACTTGGGCACTGTTTGGAGTGGCAACCCCTTCAAATTTGATTGCCGATCGCAACTGTACTCCATTTAATATTGGTAAATCTATTGAACTGCATGGCTTTAATTTATCGGAAGTTCAACCATTAGCAGCAGGGTTAGAAAGTAAAGTAGCTAATCCGATGTCGGTTCTCAAAGAAATTTTAGCTTGGACAAATGGTCAACCATTTCTGACTCAAAAGCTCTGTCAGATAGTAGTGCAAGAAAGAAATTCTGGAAGCAAGGATGTTCAGGATCACAGAAGCATAGAAGTTGATGAGCGTTATAAATTGGATAACCATTTACCGATTATTAATCAACATTTGATAAATTTTTATTACCAATTTCCCTTGTTAATTTTAGAGAAACTAGTGCAAACCCATATTATTGAAAAATGGGAAGCAAAAGACGATCCAGAGCATTTGAAAACAATCCGCGATCGCCTACTGATAAATGAGCAGCGTACTGGAGGTTTACTAGGACTGTACCAGCAAATTTTACAAGGAATTCAGATAGCTTGTGATGATGGAGAAGAACAAATAGAACTGCTGTTGTCGGGGTTAGTAACCAAGCAGCAAGGGCAACTAATAGTAAAAAACCGGATTTATGAAGAGGTTTTTAACCAAACTTGGGTAGAAAAACAATTAGCAAAATTACGACCCTACTCCCAAGCATTCAACGCTTGGGTAGCCTCAGATCGCTGTGATAATTCCCGACTATTACGCGGGACAGCTTTACATGAAGCTCTAGCTTGGTCACAAGGCAAAAGCTTGAGTGATTTGGATTATCAATTTTTAGCAGCCAGCCAAGAATGCGATCGGCGAGAAGTTGAGACATGGTTAGAAGCAGAACGAACTAAAGAAGTTAAAGCTCGACTAGTTCAAGAACAAAAAGCAGCTAGATTTCAAAGATTATTTTTTCTAGGCGCGTTCGGTTGGACATTAATAGTTGTTTTAGGATTGGCGATGGTGACTTTCGAGTATAAAAAGCACTGTTCAGTGACCTCAAAACAATTACTACATTACCCATGAGTACTGGAGTTTAGACTAGTTCTCGGTGCGAAACTGTTGAACAAATCAGATTTGAAGAATTCAGAAATCAGAATTCAGGAGCGGAGCCGGAGACGCTCCGCCTCCGGTCAGAATCAATTAGTAGGGGATTCAGACCCGCCACTACGAAAGTTGACCACTAAATCGTACCCCTGCTCTTAAGCAAGCTAGCAAGAGCGTCTCTGAAAGATTAGATATACTTCTGCTGCTTTTGATCATCTCAAGATGCTGAAATATTGCTTTGCTGCCAGTAACTGGAATTTTGTGAGCTACCTTCCTGTAGTGAAAGTCTAGTTTAGAATAAATCCTCTATCTCAGCATATTTTCGCAAGCGTGGTAGACACTGACGTTGATAGAAACTGCTTAATGTCGCAATTGACAGCCCAAAGTCTTTAGATAATTCTTTCCAGCTAACTTCCGGGGGTAAGCGTTTGAGAATTAAGACCTGACAATTTACGTCTGGATGCCCTTTAATGTGAGTACTACGTAGTTCCATATCCGAGTCTGTCTTCACCCATATCTCCAGGTTTTCCAGAATGGGAGGCGTTTGGGGGGTAGCTGATATATTATCTATCGGGTCAATAGTTTCAATAATCTCACCCGACTTAGACTGACGAACCCCAAAGGAGACTGTTGTGGCTTTTTCCCGGTTTTGGTTGAGATAAAAGTCTTGTAGTCTGCGTTTTAGGTAAGCATTTAACCAAGTAATCACACTACCTTGAGTGGAGTCATAGGCTTGACCTGTCAGACCATCACAAACGTTGCGGCAGAAATACAACCAAGTTTGTTGCAGTGCGTCTTGATAGTAGGGAGTATTTTCCTTCCAGAGTTTATCTTGTGTCAAACGAATGATTTGCGTGAGCAGTTTCTGACGTTGATGGCTTCCAGGTGGATGTCTACGGGCTTGGGCAACTAGGGATGTTAGCTGTTCATTTAGCACCTCCTTAACTGAGGTATTAAACAACAGATGTCTGACTTCCTGGTTTACTGGTAGTGAATGACTCTGAATGTCTAAATCAGTAGTAACATCTTCTACAGTCAAAGAGTTGTTGCTTACATCATCAGTTTTAACAGCAATGCTATCCATATTTCCTTGCTCAGATACTTGAATACAGCGATGAATTGCTTCTTCAGGCGGGATAAAATCTTGGTTTATACTATTTTTTCGCATCTTATTTTCTTTCCTCAAGTTTCTTATATTCCGCATACTTTGCAGGCTTGATGCAGTACCCAAGCATTTCTTTGCTTGATTTTTGATGTTGTCATTATCTGTTAGATATCAGAGGTAATAACAGCATGGTTGCAATGGGCAATGCACTTTTGCTCACCGACTCAATTCAATCCACATAATCAACTCAGTAAGAGGACATAATTAAGAACCTGTTGCTGTTGGGGTTTTCCCTTCTGCTTCTACTTATTAAACGTTCTTGAGGTTTTGGATTGAAGTTTACTTTGACCATACTTTTAATTTAAGTGAATCGCTCACTTTTTAACAGCATGAAAAAGTCATAATTTGTCAGGAATTTTGCCGTCAAAGTTTTATTAATTTATGTAAAAAATGTCGGTAACGTCAGAAAAAATCTCTTTTCCCACCTGTGTTAGCAATTTTCGATTAGAAGTCTTGACTAAAGGTATAGCAAGGGACTAGGGACTGGGGACTGGGGACTGGGGACTGGGTGAAAAGTCTTTTTGTGTCTAAGTTTTATCATCTGTTGATGTCCTAATCACCAAGGCTTGTGCTATATCTTCCAGCAATCTCAGACTACTTAGTCACCTACACAATTTTTGATACAAAAATACTTTAGAAAATTACTGAAACGGTGTTAGTAGGAGGTGATATCGCGGACACTAGCACAATGGTATTCCTGTCCGTTTAACTCCAGATAATTGATAGTTATTTCCACGGCTATGTCCTGACCATCTTGAGTTCGTTGAGTAGACTCAAAAGTGAGAGAGCCTTTTTGTCTAACTTCTTGCCAGTGCTCCTGCCAAGTAACCGTCGAAAAATTTGGATTTATATCGTAAACAGTCATGGTCAGTAATTTTGCACGGGAGTAGCCAAGATGACGACAGGCGGCTTCATTCACGTAAACTAGCTGGGCATCCGAATTTACAAAAAAGATAGAATCCTTAAATTTATCTAGATAAAACTGACTGAGGCGCAGCGCTGACTCGGCTTTTTGGCGATCGCTAATTTCCTGTTGCAAAAGTATATTTTGCTCGGTCAGTTGTTTTTGCAACCTTCGGATAGTCAAGTTATTTTCTACACGGGCAAAAACTTCTTCTTCACTAAAAGGTTTGGTAATATAATCCACTCCCCCGACAGCAAAAGCTTTAACTTTGTCAAAAACTTCATCCAAGGCGCTAATAAAAATCACCGGAATGTCGCGGGTTTTCTGTGAGGCTTTCAAGTGTTGACAAACTTCATAGCCATTCATTTCTGGCATCATGATGTCAAGCAAAATTAAATCGGGCGGTGCAGCTTCTGCTGTTTTCAAAGCTGTTTGTCCGTTAATGACTCTCCGAATTTCATACCCAACCTGAGTTAGCATAGCGGATAAAAGTCGCAGATTATCAGGTGTATCATCAACAACAAGAATATTTGCTTTTGGTAGCTGAACTTGATGGTTATCCATATTTATTAGAACTAATTTTTTAAAAAAGAATTCAGGAGCGGAGCCGGAGACGTTTCCGTTAGCTCCGGTCAGAAATCAGAATGGGCTAAACGCCCCGTTACCGCTAACAGAATTTAATTGGAGTCAGACTGGTGAATGAATCGGTTTAAGATCCCCACCAAATCTTCTAGTGCATTCGCTACACGAAGATTTAGTGGTCTTTAATTAGTGGCAGATATCAATCCCCACTTTCTTGTTCTGACTTTTGAATTCTGATTCAAAAATCATTTCTTACAGTTGTGTTAAATCAATAACTTTATCAATGCGAAAGTTATTAACCCAATCAGACAGAGTGTTTGTCAAAAGAGCAGATTCTTCAGGAATTTGCTCAAGCAAGCTAAAAATCAGCTTTTCATCAGTACACAATGCCGCTTGGTGTAGCTGTGCTACCCAGTCAGTGGGCATCTGAGCCAGCATCTCTTCTAATGATAAAAGTTTCCGGTCAGAATTTTCGGTAAATTCGTCTTTTTGAAGGGGTTTCTCTGCATATACATAACGTACCCCTAAATATTTAGACATCATATTCAAGATTACTTCTTCTCGGAATGGCTTACGTACAAAATCGTTGCAGCCTGCCGATAAAACTACAAAGCGTTCCTCATCAAAAGCACTAGCAGTTAGGGCAATAATCACAGTAGCTTGACCCTTTAAAGTAGCTCTAATTTGTTTAGTAGCTTCATACCCATCCATCACAGGCATCCGCATATCCATCCAAATTAGTTGCGGTTCCCAAGTTTCCCAAAGAGTCACTCCTTCTTGACCATTTTCAGCTTGACGTACCTCGAAGCCAAGCGATACCAGCATCTTGACTAGGAGTTCGCGATTTTCCCATTTATCTTCAACTACTAAGATTCGGTATTTTGGTTGATTAGGCTCTAAACCAATTACTCGTCGTTTTAGTTGTTGAATTGGAGCTTCAGCTACTTCTGCTAAACTAATTTGGAGATCAAAAGAAAAAATCGTTCCTTGGCCCAAAGTACTGCTAACAGTAATACTTCCCCCCATTAGATGCACAAATTGTTGGCTAATAGTTAAACCTAAACCTGTTCCTTGCTGAGATTTTTGACCTGCTTCTGTTTGAACAAAGGGCTTAAATAACTTTTCAATTTCAGCAGGTGGAATCCCTGGGCCAGTGTCTTCGACTTCAAAATAAAGCCAGAAGGATGAAGGATAGGAGTTTTTTCTTACTTGTGCCCCTTCTTGTTGCTGTAGTTTACTTTCTTCCTTGATCCTAACTCGCAAACTAACACCACCTTCTTGAGTAAATTTGATAGCATTACCAAGGAGATTAATCAATATTTGACGCAATTTGCTTTCATCTGTATGCACATATCTAGGAACTTCAAGTCTACGTTCAAACATCAGCTGTAAACCTTTGGATTCCGCTTTAATTTGAAACATCTCTTCAAGTGAATCAAGTAGAGTGTACAAGTCAAAGCTATTGTTGTTCAGTGTCGTTAAACCCGCCTCAATTTTGGACATTGACAACACATCATTAATCAAGGTAAGCAAATGTTCTCCACTACGACTGATAATTTCTAAATGTTCCAACTGAGAAGCATTGATAGAAGAATCGCGGGTCATTAGCTGAGTAAAGCCAAGGATGCTGTTAAGAGGAGTGCGAAGTTCGTGACTCATGTTTGCGAGAAATTCGCTTTTGGCACGGTTGGCAGTTTCGGCTTCTTTGGCTTTTACTTCTAATCTATGGCTGTAATTCTCTAACTGTTCGCCAGAGATTTTTAACTGTCGTGTAAGCCAAGACACTCCAATCAATAGAAATCCCATTGATAAGAATCCCACTAGCATCATCGTCCCTGCTAATCGCCGAGCCGGCGCAAAGGCTTCTTCCTGGTTCATCTCTACCATTAAGGCTAGGTCTTGGTCATTGAGCCAGTGATATACCCCAATTACTAACACTCCAGCATAGTTTGGATAAAGTCCTTGACCACTAATTCCACCCATTGCTGCATCAATACCTTGGCTGCTAACTCCTTGAGAAAAGTCCGGTGTTTTATCTTTATCTTTAGAAATAAAAGCGTTTTTAGTTACTAAAGAACCAACTAAATAAGTTTCGCCACTCTTACCCAAGCCTGTACGTTCCCGTACAATCTGATCTATTCGGTCTAAATTTAGATCGGCTAAAAGAACACCTTGGCGTACCTTGGCTGCATCACGTAGAGGGGTTGCAAAAGTAACTGAAGGCTTACCAGTAGTAGGTGAGGCATAGAAGATGGGGGCAAAAGAGTCTCCTGGCTGAATCTGTTCAATATAGGTGATATTAGCTGAAATTTCATATTCACCTTCACGCTGCTTGTTAGTAGATAAAATAATCCGATTGCTCCGGTCAAGAATGGAAATTTCTCCAAGACTTGGCTTAATTTTAGCCATATTTGCGAGATAATCTGAGAGAACTTTGTAAGCTTGACGATAATTTGCGTCGGCGGCTTGGGAATTTAAAAGGATTTGAAAATTATTTTGTACGTCTGGAAACTGAGTTACTAAGAGAAAGTCCCGTTGTTGGTCTTCAAACCAACGGGTAATTTCTTCTTCTTTCAAGGTGGCAGCAGCACTGAGTCGTTCAAAAGCAGCTTGCTTCAAAGCTTCCTTCGCATTGAGAAAAGCAAATCCTCCTACTACACCTACAGTTACCAAGGATAGGAATAAGAAGGAACTGGCAACTTTAATAGTTAGGTGTTGATTCCAGAACTTCATATATTTACAAGTTGTTTCTTATTCTAAAGATATTTATCTTTTTTCTTATTCATGCAGATAAGTTATTCCTTTAGTTAATATAGATAATTATTGATTACCATTGAGCAAAAATTTGTTTGATCTGCTTAATTGCCTCATCAGTTGCTTGCTCTGAAGAAATTTTATCTACAATTATTCGATTCAGAGCTTTTCCCCAGATATTCTTCTCTAACACTACGCTGTATGCCGGGTTTTGGACATAATAAAACAACCGCGTTGAACCTTCCGTCACCGTCTTAACCGCAGTTGAAACGTGTGGGTCAGCTGGGTTTTTCCAAAATGGGTCTTGCAAAAGTGTCTTGATAACTGGTAAATTACAGCCTCCAGCAGCTTTCAGATACTTACCTATAACTTGTGATTGGGTGAGATATGCAAGAAAATCCAAAGCTTTTTTCTGTTGCTGAGAATCGGCGAACAAAACTGCTTGCCTAAGTGTGAGTAGATAACGCATTGGCTTGCCGTTGGGTTTGTTGGGAAATTTTAAGATGCCAAGCTGATTGCGATAGGTGTCGGGATCTTGACGGACAGAGCAAGGAATTGACAGCGTGTTATTAGGAGTCATCACCACCATCCGGTTGAGCAAGTTGCGATTATTATCTGGATTTAACCAATTGAGTGCATCTGGTGGCACATAACCTTGTTGGTAAAATTTAGTATACCAATCTAATACCTGGACAATTTGTTGTCTCACCTTTGGGTCATCGATCAGGAGTTTACCCTTGGAGTCGAGAATTTGCACATCGTATGCTTCTAAAATATGCTCAAAAAAGATGTAGGTATCTGAAGCTCCAGTAGAGAAAGGAAAACCTAACCCATAAATATCCTGTTTTTGCTTTTTTGCCCGCAGATCGTTCTGTACTTTTTTCCAAAATTTCCAAAAACCATCCCAATCTTTGGGGATATCGCTTTCGCTACGACCTATTTGCTCTAGCAAGTCTCGCCAGTAGAAAATGTGAACTGTTGCCTGATTGATTGGAACTGCATAGTAGCTTCGCTTTTTTGCAGCATTATTATAATAATTAACAGCTTGCAGGGCATATTCAGGATAAAGATTTTTGACTGGCTCAATTACATCCGTTACATCCGCCAGCTTTCCTTCCCAAGCCAAATGCGGATTCAAAGCTCTTTCAGCGCCGTAACTCATCATAATATCGGGTGGATTACCCGCCTGAATGGCTCTACGCGCTTTCTGCGGTAACTCATCGCCGATATAGAAGGAAAGCTTGACTTGATTACCAGTTTGTTTTTGCCAGTTGCTCACCAACTGCTGGATTGCTTCATCCTCATCGACAGTAAAACCTTTATCCCACCAAATCTTTAAAACTGTGTTGTCAATAGGGGAATGGGTGACTGAAGATTGTTTTAATTGAGAGGTGTTAGTACAAGCAATAATTATCAAACTGAGTGTGAATACGATCAACACATATCTGCGATAATGTTGATATTGTGCCCGATTCTGAGAGCCTTTAGCAATTTGACTAGCTTTTCTTTTAAATGTCATCTTTGTAAAAGCTTACTGCCATTGGTCAAAAATTTGCTTAATCCGAGCGATCGCTTCATCAGCTGCTTGCTCTGGATAAATTTTATCTACAACAATTCGATTGATAGCTTTACCCCAGACATTATCTTTCAAAACTAAGCTATAAGCTGGGTTTTGGACAAAATAAAATGGGCGAGTTTCTCTGTTGAGAAATATATTAATGGCAGTCCAGAGATAGGGATCTTTAGAATTTTTCCAAAAAGGATCTTTCCACGCTGATTTTAGAACTGGTAAATGACGACCTCCAGAAGCTTTGAGATAATTTCCCATCACCTCTGGTTGTATTAAGTATGCAAGAAACTCCTTAGCTAGTTTCTGTTTCTTAGATTCGGCAAATAAAAACGCTTCTTTAACCGTAATTAAGTAGCGCATTGGCAAGCCATTGGGTTTATTTGGAAACTCTAAGATACCAAGCTTTTGATAATATGCATCAGGGTTTTGCCGCACAGCAGCAGGAATTGAAAGCGAGTTGTTAGGAGTCATAACCACGCTTTGATTAAGTAAGCTACGATTATTATCTGGATTTAACCAATTTACAGCATCTGGTGGTACGTAGCCTTGCTGATAAAAATTTGTGTACCATTTTAAGCTGTTAATAATACCTTGACGTACTTTCGGTTTGTCAAGGAGGAGTTTATCCATAGAATCTAAAATTTGCACATCGTATGCTTCTAAAATCTGCTCAAAAAAGTAGTATGTATCAGCAGAACTAATACCGAAAGTAAACCCTAACCCATAAATATTCTGTTTTTTATCTGGTATTTGTTTTGTCCGCAAGTCATCCTGTATTTGTTTCCAAAACTCCCAAAAAGCATCCCAAATTTTTGGTATATCACTTTCTTTATGACCTATTTGCTTTAGCAAATCTCGCCAGTAAAAAATGTGAATAGTTGCTTGGCTCATTGGCGATTAAACCAATTCGCAATTCGCCCTTCGGGTTCGCCACTTTGCAATCGACGGAAATCGCCAAGATTGCAAGTGGCTCACAATTCGCAATTCGCAATTACGTTTTGTGACGGGGATTTTAGTTAGGCATCAAAACGTGCTGCCGTCGTTAGGCATGGGAATTAAACCCCAAAAAAACTTTGTTAAACAACTAGAAGGTTGTTTTGGCTTAGTGATACTCCACCAGTAACTAAAGCAAATTGTACCTGAGTAAATCCACCCGCACTGCCATCTTGGTCAAAATATAGTGCACCTGTAGTGTTGTTATAGATAAATCGCTGATTGCTCGTTGTTGCAGATGTTCCAAGGGTAAAAGAGCTAGCTGAGAGTAAACCTGATGATAACGCACCACCAAAACCAGCAACCGATACCTGAATCAGTTCATTAGTCGCATTGAAGTTATAAATATTATCAACGCCTTCATTGAAACTATTGAAAACAAAGGTATCAGTACCAGCTCCTCCATACAGGTTATCATTACCTTTGCCACCTTTGAAGGTGTTTTTGCCAGAGGCATTAGAGGCTGTGAGAGTATCATTACCATCGCCTCCATCCAGTAGATTATTGCCTGATGAGTAGTCAACAATCAAGCGATCATCATTAGCACCACCATTGAGCGTGTTATTCCCAGAGACAGTATAAGCTCCGTATGAGGAATATAAGGAGGCGGAACCAGCGGCTGTCAGAGTATCATTGCCATCGCCCCCATTCAGTAGGTTATTGCCTGATGAATAGTTAGTAACTAAGTTATCGTCACCAGCGCCACCATTCAGGGTGTTTTTACCAGAGATAGCATCGAGATAAAAATCGCCTCGGTAGTCGTCGTAGGAGCCAGAGACGTTAAGATAATCATTATCATCATCACCAGAGAGGGAATTATTACCATTTGAATAGTCAGCAGTCAAGTAATCCTTACCTGCACCGCCGAGAATAGTGTTATTTCCGCGTCCCCCAGCGAGGGTATCGTTGCCATTGCTCCCCACAATTAAATCATTGTAGGTTGTACCTGAGATATTTAATTGTTCGATATTCTTGTAGCTAACCTGATTCGGGCCTGCTGTAATCGAACCAGTGTTAGTAGCAGCATTGAATGTCGTTGTGATTCCCTGGCTGATAGAATAGTTATAGAAGGACAATAAATCGTTACCTTTGCCTCCATCTATGGTATCTTTGCCGCGATCGCCTCCGGTGAGTGTATCATTGCCATTGCCCCCCACAATCAAATCATTGTAGGCTGTACCTGAGATATTTAATTGTTCAATATTCTTGTAGCTAACCTGATTCGTGCCTGATGTAATGGAACCAGTGTTAGTAACAGCATTGAATGTCGAAGTGATTCCCTCGCCCCCGCTAGAATTACTGTAATAATAGGCTTCCAATAAATCATCACCTTTTCCCCCATCGATAGTATCATTGCCACTACTACTACCGTAGAGCGAGATGGTATCGTTGCCATTACTTCCTACAATCAAGTCATTGTAGACTGTACCTGAGATATCTAATCCTTCGATATTCTTGTAGTTAATTAGATCCGTGCCCGCCCTAATCGAGCCAGTATTAGTAGCACCATTGAATGTTGTTGTGATTCCCCCACTAGGATAGATATACGAAACGCTCAACAAATCGTTACCTGTCCCCCCATCTACTGTTTGAGTCGCTAAGGAAAGTGGGGAAGTATATAAAACGAAAGAGAAGGAATCATTACCATTCCCTCCATTGAAAATGTTATTACCAAACGTGCCCTCGGCTTTTTTGTCGTCGTAGTAGCCAGAGGCAAAGAAAGAATCATTGCCATCATCTCCATTGAGGATGTTATCGCCCTTTGAATAGTTAATACTCAATTGATCGTCACCAGCACCACCATTGAGAGTGTTATTGCCAGAGGTAAATGAGGCGGAATAGTCATAGTCGCGAGAGGCACTAAGAGAATCATTGCCTTCTCCTCCATTGAGGATGTTATTCCCTGTTGAATAGTTAGCATTTAATTGATCGTCACCAGCACCACCGTTGAGGGTATTATTGCCATCCGTTTTAGACGCAGAGAGATTATCATTGCCATCTTCTCCATTGAGGATGTTATCGCCTGTTGAAGAGGTAGCACTGAATTGATCGTTACCAACACCACCATTAAGAATGTTATCGCTTGTTGAATAATCAACATTTAAGTAATCGTTACCTTCACCGCCAAAAATCGTATCATTGCCATAATTTAAATCATTGCCACTACTGCCTCCGAAGAGTAAATCGTTGCCATTGCTCCCAACAATAAAGTCAGCGTAGGTTGTACCTCTAATTTCTAATTGTTCGATATTGTTGTAGTTAATCTGATTTGTGCCAGCCCTAATCGAGCCAGTCTTACTAGCAGCATCGAAACTCGAAGTGATTCCTTTAGTAGCACTGGTGTAATATACAGACAAGTAATCCTCACCAGTTTCCCCATTTACACTTTGAGTAATTAAGGAAGAAGGGGCAGTTTTTGAGGCGGACAAATAGAAGGTGTCATTACCAGCGCCTCCATTTAAAGTGTTTATACCCTGGACTTCATTGGCGTAAAAGGAATCATCGCCGTCTGTGCCTGAAACCGTATTGTTGCCAGCAGAATAGCTAATATCGAGGTAGTCATCCCCAGCATCTCCACTGAGAATATTATTTCCAGAAGAATAGGAAGCATCAAGGGTATCATTTCCCTCATCACCCCGTACTACGTTACTACCAGTACCACCACGGAGGGAGTCGTTATCCGCACCACCACGGAGGGAGTCGTTATCTGTAACACCAAGGAGAGTATCATTCCCCGCACCACCAATGACGGTATCATTTCCGGCATCACCGCTTAAAAGGTCATTGCCATTTTTGCCATCAATGAAATCATCACCTACTTTAGCATTAATTGTATCTGCGTCCTGACTACCCAGTAGAGTATCCTTACCGTTGGTTCCAATGATATTCACCATAACTTTTATCTTCCTGAATTGATTTTTTGAGTAACTTCAGCTATTAACTTGTTGTTAATGTTGTTTCAGAACATACAGAAATCGTCGAGAGTTAACGCTTTCGACATACTTTTATGTCACCCTTGGGGGCTAGCAATTTTCTCGAAGATTTACCCTATTGATAAGCTTGTTAAGTAGGACTTATCTAACTAACTTGAAAAAGGCAGGAGGTTCAAAGTTAAATTCTTTACCTAATTCCCTATTTCCTTTTTCATTCGTTATTTGTGTACCCGTTAATAATACTACTTACGACTATCTAAGTCTTAAGCATTGTACATATTTATGAGCGTATATTTATGAAAACAGATGGTTTCACACTTTTTTTATCATTCTTGATCCGCAGATCAACCCAGCCATCACTGACAAAGTGTCGAAAAATCAAGCTTGAATGCCTAAAACCAACACTTCATATTTTTTATCAAAGCGTAAGCCCTACTGTCGTAAATATAGAGAATAATTCACTTTCGATAGGGAAAGAATTTTTATGCAGTCGTTGTGGGCTATAGCCCGTGGGTGTGTAGCTTAAAAATAGGGAACATCTAAATAACACTTTGATAACCATATCTGAAGATTTACTGACATGTCCACACTTAAAGAGATATCTTTGCATACTCTTCATATTATTTGCCGACTAGTATGTATAATGTCAGTACTTATCTTTATCTATTCTTCATGTCTTGATAGCCACTAACAAGCCAAATGCAGCAGCTAAACAGCAGCTAAACGGTTGTTTTATCTGCTCGTGTAGCGTGTCGTCCCCCTAGTAGACAAGCAAGCTGTAAGAGTTTTTCAAATCTGGGGTTATGCTGCGAGGTTCTGACGACGAGTTACAGGAATTGAAAACGATCGCACTGGAGCATTGGCACGTTATCAAGAGCTACTTAGGGATAACTATCTCCACCAAACATACCCTCGTAGCTTAGGCGTAGATCGTCTTAGCCATCGCATAGAAAATACTGAGGACGGTGGATCTGAAACTGGACTATATTAGTAGATTTTGAACAAAAATAGATTTTTATTAAAAATAACAGTCACCAGGGAATGAAGGCGTATTAAATAATGGATTTCTTTGACCATGCCAATTTGAAAAAAGAATGCAATATCAATCTGATAGCAGTCCTAAATCATTCGTGAACAACGAGATCCCCGACTTATTTGAGAAGTCGGGGATCTGAAGCCCCTGGATTTTCACAAATCAAATAGAATTGCTATATCTAAATATAGATAAGACCCCTCCTCAAGATATCGCGGAGAGTGCGCATTATGTATAGCAAAAATTTTTTAAATTAGCATCAGTATAGTATTTATATAGGTGGTAGTATAAGTCAACTAGTACTTGTAGATATGTAAATTTATTGCCCTTCACTTCATTAATTCTTCATACAATCAGGATTATATACACTGACGATTGTTTGTGTATCGATTTGACATAGTACATACTTCTTATTTTAGGCAAAGAAAATAGTTATGTCATATTCAAAGCTCAGTCGGTGCTATTTTCTTCTGGCAATGCTAACTATAAGGGTACGATCGCGATCGCATCCTTCCTGTCGTTCACGGCTGGGTGCATTGCGAATCCCCATTGCCGAAGGTAGTGGTGGATCTCTGCACGTGAACTGTTCGAGATCATTATTGGCGTAATCCACGAACTCTGATTATTTCAAGGCTCGTGCGATCGCAAACTACGAGATCGACTGCACATCACTGCCAATGCGAGGATTCTTCTAGGTTAAGACTTGTTTTGTATTAGTCCACGGAAATGGACGAGAGTTTGTGCAGTCGCGAATTCTATTCGTCCAATACTTTTAAAACATCCTCTTAGCTAGGTAGAGTTAAAATACTGGAATCTCAATAACAAATTCTGTTCCTTCACCAAGTATAGAATTGCAACTTAAGCTTCCATCATGGGTTTCCTCAACAATTTGACGAGCGATCGCTAATCCTAATCCTGTTCCTTTGCCAACCTCTTTGGTTGTAAATAGGTGGTCAAAGATCCGCGATCTAATCTCCTCTGGCATCCCCTGACCGTTATCTTTAATGCGAATTATTACTGTTTGTTCGTCACTGGATACTTCAGTTTGAATCAGTATTTGCTGATGTTCTGCTTGCACTTGGGCAAAAGAACGTTTCTGAATGGATGCATCTAAGGCATCAATTGCGTTAGCAAGGATGTTCATAAATACTTGATTTAACTGTCCTAAAAAGCACTTGACTAATGGTAACTTTCCATATTCAGTGATGACTTCGATCGCTGGACGTTTTTCGTTAGCTTTGAGGCGATACTTCAAAATCAACAGGGTACTCTCAATCCCTTCATGGAGGTTACAAGCAACTTTTTCGGCTGTATCGGCTCTGGAGAAGGTGCGGAGACTGGTACTAATATCTTTAATCCGTTCTGAAGCCACCTTCATCGAACTTACTAGCTTTGGTAAATCTTCAGTCAGGAATTCTAGGTCAATTTTTTTGCCATGCTCAATAACTGCGATCGCTGGAGTGGGATGATGTTGTTTAAACAATTGGATATGAGCAAGTAAGTCTTGAGTATACTCTTCGGCATTGTAGAGGCTACCTTCGAGAAATCCAATGGGATTATTAATTTCATGTGCCACACCTGCAACCAAATTGCCCAAGGTTGCCATTTTTTCATTTTGCACCATTTGTAATTGGGCTTGCTCAAGTTCTTGCAGCGATCGCTCTAGTTGATGAGCATAATTCTGGTATTCTTGATAAAGGTGGGCATTCTGTAGAGAGATAGCGGCTTGAGCGCATAGCAGTTGGATAACTTTGGTGCGATCGCTTGTAAATGCACCAATTGTCAGCGGATTTTCTAAATATAGCAGCCCGATGAGTTTACCTTGATTTAACATCGGCGTACACAACACACTCTTAGGTTGTTGCTGCATAAAATATAAGTCGGCGATAAAATCAGTTTGTGCTGTTGCATCATCCAGCACAACAGTTTTTAAGCTGTGTTTGACAAAGTTTACCAGTGTAATCGGAATAGCTTCGCTAATTGGCAATGGTACAGATAATAGAGTGACTCCTTCATTGATGCTGGCTACGGCTTCAATTACTAAGTTGTCCTGTTGGAGTACAAGTAGGGTAGCTTTTTGTGCCCCAGCATTTTCCATTAGCACTTGCAAGAGGGTAGTGAGTAATTGCTCTAATTGAATTTCACTGGAGAGAGCTTGTGAGGCTTTCAAAATGGTGGACAAATCGAGGGCTTCAGAAATACTGCTGCTAGAAAGGTTTGTGTGGATGGTTTGATTTGGGAATGATGATCTATCGACGGTTGAATTTAGTTGAAAGCGATTATGTTGCTCTTGTAAGATGGGAACAAGGAGTTGAGGATAGCGTTTTTCTAAGTCCTCAATTTTGGCTTTAGCGCCCCAACGAGCATAGCAGTAATAAGCTTCTTGCATGTAAACTTGGGCGATTTTTTCTTTGCCCCAGTCGAGGTAAAACTTGGCAGCTAGCTCATTGCTCAAGGCTTCTTCTTGGATATATGCATTTTCTTTAGCAAGAGAAATTGCGCGATCGTACAGTTGCATTGCTTTGTTTTTTTGCAGCAAAATCCGCTGCCGTTCTGCTTCGACTAAATAAAATTTGTGTTGATGATTCATTGGGGCATGATGCGCCCATTTTTTCAGCTTTTTCTGATGGGAGGTTACTTTTTTAAGAATCTGTTTTTGCTCGGTAGCCGTTGCTGTTGGATAGAGAATTAGTTGGGTTAACGCTTGATAAAAATAAACTGTTGGTACAATTGCTGCCGATGTTACCCCATCTAAATAGGTTATTGCCTGAATTGCTGCCTCAGATGCTTTGGTATAATTTTCAAACAGGTAGCAAAGTATCAGTTCATTAGCATAGCTAAAGCTCAATCCAGTACGATCGCCTGCTTGCTCTTGTAATGGGCGAATAGTTTGGGCATCATAAACAGCACCTGATAAGTAACTGGGATCAGTAGACTTTTCTAACAAATTCAAGATGGCTTGACGAAATGAATTAATATAAGTCTGGGGTTTTTCTTGTCTAAAATTGCTGTAGACTTCAGCGTAGTCACCCATCTGTTTTTCTAACTCAGCCAATTCCTGCCCCATCAAATATCCATGAAAACTACAGCTATAGCTAGCCCAAGCCGCATATTCAATATCTCCGGTTTCTAAACCCACTTGATAAGCTTCGATTAACGGTGCAATTGTATCTTTAAGGGGTTGATGCCAGTGATTAATAAATGTTTGAACAATGAAGAAAGTTCTAGCTTTGAATTCTTTGCTATGGAATTTTTCGAGAACTTGTAATGCTAATTGACCAAACTTATAACCTGTCTGAATATTTCCTAGAATACCACACTCAATTAATCCATACCAGGCATAGCCAAATGCAGATGCTGCTGCATTGCCGTACTGCATCGATAAATTGACTTCGCTCAAGATTATTGGTGGGAGTAAATCTGGACGAGCAATATAAGCTGTGGAATTCGTACTAGCCAAAATTCGGATTGCTGCTAGTTGTTTGTCCCCCGTCATATTAGGTAAATCAATCAAACTTAAAGGGGATTTACCTAAAAATCGTAATTTTGTTTGGGCTAGATTGAGTAATGTTTGTATTTTATTCGCTTGGTGAGATAGTTTAACACCTAAGAGATTTAGCAGTGCGATCGCAGTCCGAATCGAATCATCAAAACGACTCTGAGCCAAATAAGATTGGATTTGAATCTCAATCGATTTCACCCGATCTATTAAGTCTTTGGCATGTTGTTGTACTTGCTCAACAAACTCTTCTACCTCGTCAAACTGGCCGATAAGATAGGCTGCCGAAGCCGCTTCTTCATACAAGGCTAATGTAAGTGAATACTGTTGTTGCCAGCTTTCTGTTCTCAATAGTTGAATACCGCAACTGATATATTCTATTGCATTTGTATAAGCAGTGGATAGTTTAGCTTTTTGCCCAGCTAGCAAATTTAACTCTGCTAATTGATCTCGGTCAGATTGTAGATTGATTAGCTTTACACCAATATTTAACTGATTAACAATCTCAAAAATTCTTTCTTCCTGCTTTTTAATTGGTATTTTGTTTAATAGCAGTTGACCAATTTGCAGATGGATGGATTGTTTTTTTGACTCTGGGATCAACGCATAAGCTGCTTGTTGAATGCGATCGTGTAAAAATTTATAGTTTACAGTTAGCGAACTTTGTATTAAATCCTGTGTTTCTCGCCCAACATAGAATTTGTAAACTTCGCTTTGGGGTAAGATTAATCCCTCTTGTAATGCTTTCCAAAGAAATACTGCTGTTTCTGTTTCAGAATTTTCAGAAACAATTGCTAATGTTGCCAAATCAAATTGATTACCAATACAAGCTGCTAATTTCAAAATATTCTGAGTTGATTCTGGTAATTTTCTTAACTGTAACACCATAAAATCAACTACATCATCTGTCAGTGCTAACGCCTTGATTTGGGCAATATCACACTGCCAGCTTCCGCTATTTAAATCAAATTTAATTAGCTGGTCTTGATGCAGTGCTTTGAAAAATTGCGTGCTAAAAAATGGATTACCTTTGGTTTTCTGATATACTAACTGTGTTAAAATTTCTGTAGTTTCTAGCGAACAGTTGAGAGTATCGGCAACCAGTTGATTTAAACTGGCTTCAGTTAGCGGTGCTAATGTAATTTTGTTAATATTAGCAGCATTAAGTTTGGCAATTTCATCTAATGTCAACATCAAGGGATGGGCAGCAGAAACTTCATTATCTCGATAAGCTCCAATTAATAATAAATATCCTGAGTTTGACTCATTCATTAGTAGCTGGATTAACTTCATTGATGCTGAATCTGCCCACTGCATGTCATCTAAAAAAATGACTAGGGGATGTTCTTTGGTAGTGAATACTTGAATAAACCTTTGTAATAATAAATTAAACCGATTCTGGGCTGCGTTTGGGGAAAGTTCCGTTGCCGGTGGTTGTTGACCAATAATTTGTTCTAATTCGGGAATTACCTCAAGAATAACTTGCCCCTGATCGCCCAGCACTTGTAAAATTTTATTTTTCCAAGTTGACAAATGGACATCACTTTCACTCAGTAATTGTCCCATTAAGTCTCGAAACGCCTGCACAAAAGCAAAGAAGGGAATATTACGATTAAACTGGTCAAATTTGCCTTTAATGAAGTAGCCCCGCTGCCGGACAATGGGTTTGTGAACCTCGTTAACAATTGCTGTTTTACCAATACCAGAAAAACCAGCCACCAGCATTAGTTCTACCCCCCTTAGTTCCCCCTTGGGGTTAGTAACGCGTTCAAATGCTTTCAGCAGAGTTTCAACTTCATGCTCACGACCATAGAGTTTTTCTGGGATAATAAAGCGATCGCACACATCCCGTTGAGCAATTGGGAAACTTACAATTTTCCCTGTTGACTTCAGTTGAGCCAAACAATTTTCTAAATCATATTTTAGTCCAAATACGCTCTGATAGCGGTCTTCAGCATTTTTCGCCATCAGTTTCATCACGATATCACACAGAACTTGCGAAATCTGTCTCCTGTCCCCTAAAAGTGGTGGAAGTTTGGCAATATGACAATGTACCAATTCCATCGGATCGTGCGACTGAAACGGTAATTCCCCTGATAGCAACTCATAAAAAGTTACACCTAAAGAATAAAAATCAGTACGGTAATCAATCCCCCGATTCATTCGTCCAGTTTGCTCTGGAGATAAATAGCCGAGTGTCCCTTCTAGCATATTAGGACTGATCAGGATTTGAGTTTCCCGTGGCAGCAGAGATGCAATACTAAAGTCAATTAACTTAACTTGTTTAGTTTCTGGATTAATTAAAATATTGGCAGGTTTAATATCTTTGTGAATGATCCGATAACGAATTAGAATATCTAATGCATTACACAAAGCGATCGCTATTTGTAAAAACTCTTGTAAAGACTCGATATCTAGCGTCTGGTAACAAGCAAAATAATCTTTGAGAGAAATCCCACCAAAATCTTCCATTACCAACGCATAACCATTTTGATACGCCTCCAGACTGTAGGTTTGGACGATCGCAGATGAGTTAAGATTTTTGGCAATTGTGTACTGATTGCGAAACTGCAACAGATCGCTGAAACTGGGATATGAATTTTTTAGCAGTTTAATTACTACAGGTAATGAGTCAGTTTCTCGATACCCCCGATAAACTAGAGTTCTGGAACCATTGTAGATTTCTTTAGTTATGTCGTATCCGGGAATACTGACCATGCTGTTGCCCATACTGCTAAACCCTAGTGATTTCTGAATTTATTGTTCCCAAAGCAGTAACGCCAGTTTATGTGTGTCTTTTGAGACAACTCATCGGGGCAAATCATTAGACTTCTTGCATAAATCCAAAATAAGAACCCCACCCCGCCTTTGACTTACGTCAAAGTCTCCCCTAAGAGCCTGCTCTTAGGAGCTGGGGGTGGGGTTTAGGGAACTGTTGCAAGAGACTCCATGAACAGAGTCCACAACGAAGTAATAAAAATATCTCTTTCCCAGTCCCCAATCCCCAGTCCCCAATCCCCAGTCCCCAATCCCCAGTCCCCAATCCCCAGTCCCCAGTCCCCAATCCCCAGTCCCCAATCCCCAGTCCCCAATCCCCAGTCCTCAATCCCCAGTCCCTATTTTTAAGGCAGGTCTATTACATGTCCCAAATTCAAACGCAAATGGCCGTTCAGAAATGAGAACATCTTGCTGTAAGAAAGAAAAGTTGTTAGGAAAGTCTTAAATAATACTCAAAGAAGAAACAAAAGGAAAAAGGTGAGAAAAACCCACCTCCTAAGAATCGATATGATATAAAAGTAAACAAAATTTAAAAAATATTTATCGAATGGTAGATCAATCATCTGGCTTGTCCAAGGTCAAAGACTCAATAACAGAAAAACTCTTCTTGGGTAACGAACCGAATGCAGAGTTAATTGCAATTCTTACCGTTTACTTTGTCCAAGGAATTTTAGGGCTATCGCGTCTAGCCGTTAGCTTTTTTCTCAAAGATGAACTACTCCTGAGTCCAGTCCAGGTATCGGCGCTATTGGGAATTGTCTTCCTACCTTGGATGATTAAGCCGGTGTTTGGTTTTATCTCTGATGGCTTGCCTATATTTGGCTATCGTCGCCGTCCTTACTTGATTTTATCCGGGATACTGGGAACTGCTTCTTGGATAAGTCTAGCCACAATAGTTCATACTAGCTGGGCAGCTACATTAGCGATCGCCCTCGGTTCTCTCTCCGTCGCCATGAGTGATGTGATAGTTGACTCGCTAGTTGTAGAACGAGCCAGAGGCGAATCGCAAGCAAAAGCCGGTTCATTACAATCTCTGTGCTGGGGTGCTTCGGCGATCGGAGGTTTAATAACAGCCTACTGTAGCGGTCTACTACTCCAATACTTTACTACCCGTACCGTCTTTGGGATTACCGCTTTATTTCCTTTGATCGTTTCAGGGGTAGCTTGGTTAATTGCTGAGTCCCCCGTTAGCCAAGATGCTCAAGATAGTAATCAGACCAACCCTTTACCAATCAAACATCAACTGGAGCAGCTACGCCAAGCTATTAGCCAAAAAACAATTTGGCTACCAACGGCGTTTATCTTCATCTGGCAAGCTACTCCAAATGCTGACTCAGCCTTTTTCTACTTCGCTACCAACGAACTCCACTTTGAACCAGAATTTTTGGGGCGAGTAAACTTGGTGGGAAGTTTCGCTTCTTTGGCAGGTGTTTGGATTTTTCAACGTTTCCTCAAAGGCATCCCTTTTCGTGTGATTTTTGCTTGGAGTACTGTCCTTTCGTCAATTTTGGGGATGACGATGCTGTTGTTGGTGACTCACACAAACAGGCTATTGGGTATAGATGACCACTGGTTTAGTTTGGGTGATAGCCTGATTCTGACTGTGATGGGGAAAATTGCCTTTATGCAAGTGATGGTGCTAGCAGCAAGGCTTTGTCCTTCTGGTGTGGAAGCGACGTTATTTGCTTTGTTAATGTCGGTGTTTAATTCAGCAGGAACGGTTTCCCATGCATTTGGCGCATTAATCACGTATTGGCTGGGGATCACCGCAACAAACTTTGAGTCACTTTGGCTCTTGGTGGTAATTACTAACCTCAGCACGCTGTTACCCCTACCATTTATCAACTGGCTACCTGCTACTGAAGAGCATACTGAAACACCCAAAAATGAGGAACACCTATTTTCGCCTGATTTAATGCCTGAGTTGGTACTGAGAGAACCAAAGTCAGAAATAGTGGAATAGTTGTAATACAGCAAGTTTCAAGTAGATGAGGTACAAAGTGCAGGACTCATGCATCAGACCGCAGAGTGTCAATTCTTTTCTCCTACCCCCTGCCCCCAAGATGAAGTTAAAAGTCAAAAGTTAAAGGGCAAGCATAGAACTGATGAAGTCTTAATTCTTTTCTTTTTACCCTTACGGGTGACGCTCCTACGTCGCTAACGCTGCGCTAACGCCACTTGCTTTATGCCGGGGAACCCGTCCACCGCAGTGGCTCACTTTTTACTTTTAGCTTTTGACTTACTAGCCCCTGCCCGCTATTTGGGTGAAACCATTTTTTCGCTGGCAATGATATGCAAATCGATATTTTTGAGCAAGCGCACCAATTTTTGCGTCAAAGATCCTTTGAGGAGCATTTGCCAGCGCGATCGCTGACTTTCACCAATTACAATTTGGGTAATCCGATGTTTTTCGGCGACCTCAGCGATCGCATTAGCTATATTACTGTTGGTAACACGAAGAAAAGTACCTTCAAATTCTTTACAAAGTTTCTCACAAGTGTGGATGTGTAAACTTTCCTCTTTGGTGAGGAAGCGTTCTGGATCGGCAACGAACAAGGTATAAAGCGGCGCGTTCATATAGTTAGCTAACCTCGCACCCCGGCGTAACAATTGCACTGAGTTGGGATAAGTGGAAACACATACCAAAACCCGCTCGTGAATATTACAAAATTGTCCATTGGGGGTAGTAGCGATCGCATTTCCTTCCACGTTGTCTGCCACTTCTCGCAAAGCCAACTCCCGCAAAGCAATCAGGTTACGGCGTTGGAAAAAATTATCGAGGGATTGTTGGATTTTTGGCTGTGCGTAAATCTTCCCTTCTAATAACCGTTCTTGCAGCGTTTCTGGTGTGACATCCACTACCACTATTTCATCTGCTTCATCCATAATTCTGTCAGGAACCCGCTCACGGACTACCACACCTGTAATTCTGGCTACTAGATCGTTGAGACTTTCCAAATGTTGCACATTCATTGTGGAGTAGACATCAATCCCGGCTGCCAAAACTACTTCTACATCTTCGTAGCGTTTTTCGCGTGGGGAACCAGGGACATTGGTATGGGCAAGTTCATCGATTAAGACTAATTGGGGCGATCGCTTTAAAATAGCATCTGTATCCATATCCGTCAGCGTCAACTCACCGCGAGGATATTGCTTACGGGGTACAATTTCCAGTCCCTCTGCCTTCTCAGCTGTCTCCTTGCGTGCGTGGGTTTCTAAAAGCCCAACAACGACATCAAGCCCTTCGTGTTTAAGTGCGTGTCCCTCTTCCAGCATCCGGTAGGTTTTGCCTACTCCAGGAGCCATACCAATAAAGATTTTATGCTTACCTCGTCGTCGTGCTGGATAAAGCGAGTAACTTGCAGAATTTAAAGGCGCATTCCCAGCCGAATCAGTATTACTTTTATCTGACATTAGACCTCTTGCATGAATATTTGAAAACAATAATCTTATGGTTCACGTAGAGGCATAGAGAGTAATGAAAAAGTTATCTATTTATTCCTAACTCCTAACTCCTAACTCATAACTCCTAACTCCCCACTCTCCATTTACTGATTTTACTGACGATTAATATCTTGGAAGTCAAGAGCATAATTCAATCGGAAAACATTGACTCCTGGTTCGCCAAAAATCCCTAAAAATCTGCCATCAGTATACTTATTAATTAAACGTAAAATTTCATCTTCTTTTACTCCCCGCGCACTAGCAACCCGCGTCAATTGCTGCCGTGCTGCTTTCAAGGATATATGCGGGTCTAAACCAGAACCAGAGGTATAAATTATATCAGCTATCGGTTGAAGATTTTCCTCTCGTAATTTATCTGCCTCTTCTAAAATCCGCTTCTGTAGTTCTGGATTGCTTGCAGCGAGATTACTAGCTCCAGATATGCCAGTTGGCTTGGCTTTTTTGCCTTGGCTATATCTAACAGTACTAGGACGAGAATGGAAATATCGCTCAGATGTAAACACCTGACCGATTAAAGCAGAACCAATTGGTTCATCTTTTTGATTCACCTTGATGCTGCCATTAGCTTGGTAAGGGAAAAAAGCTTGACCCACTACAAGGATTATCAGAGGATAGATGATTCCAGTCAACAACCAAAGCATTAGAGTTATAAAAATTGCTCTGATAGTTTCTCGAATAATAGCCATAAAAAGTTTTCCAATTGCGCCTAGAATTTAATTTTTAATTTTTAATTTTTAATTTTTTTGCCCACCTAGCAGGATCTTACAAGATGCTGTTAGCAACAGCATAAACAACTGGGGCAGTTACCAATACTTCTCGGATAAGGATTGAGTCGTCCTAAATTCAGATCCCCCCGCCTACGGCGACCCCCTTAAAAAGGGGGTAAAAAAGGGTTAGAAGCCCCCTTTTTTAAGGGGGTTAGGGGGATCTGCAACGACTAATTGCGCTAACCGAGAAGTATTGGGGTAGTTACCACATTCAAGCACAGCAGGATAAAAATAGCGAGTAGTAAATGTTGTTTATGCCATTGCGACCAAATAATGGATATCGCCAAAGCAGTGCTGAGTAAAAACGATGTTTATTCATATTCTTCTTGTTCCACCTCTCAACAGATAAAAGTAAAAATGTTTATTATTTTACTTTGTTCAAGATGCGATCGTTTCCCATCGTCTCTACTTTTGCCGTCCTTAGAGGATGTTTGAAAAGTCGCAAAATATACTAGCACTGGCGAATATAATTCGTGACTATACAGACAAAACCAACTTCCGTGGGTTTGAAACCCTTGATTTTCTCTTAGTCCACGGTAGTGGACTAAGTTTTGTGTAGTAGCAAATTGTATTCGCCTAATACTTTTCAAACATCCTCTTAAGCCAAGCCTACAAGTGTAATCAGTACATCGATCAACTTAATTGCAATAAACGGTGCAATTACCCCACCTAAGCCGTAAATTAAGATGTTGCGTTGGAGTAACTGATTAGCTGTAAGCGGTCTAAACTTCACACCCTTTAATGCTAAGGGAATCAAAGCGGGAATAATCAAAGCATTATAAATCAGTGCTGAAAGTACAGCCGATTTAGAGCTAGTCAAATTCATAATATTCAGGCTTTGCAAGTTAGCAGCGACAAATATCACTGGGATAATTGCAAAGTATTTAGCAATATCATTAGCGATGGAAAATGTCGTCAATGCCCCGCGAGTAATCAACAATTGTTTACCAATACCAATGATATCGAGCAGCTTTGTGGGATCGGAGTCCAAATCGACCATGTTAGCGGCTTCTTTTGCTGCTTGCGTTCCTGTATTCATCGCCACACCGACGTTAGCTTGGGCTAATGCTGGAGCATCGTTAGTTCCATCTCCCGTCATGGCGACCAGTTTACCTACGGCTTGTTCCTGTTGAATGATACTGATTTTGTCTTCTGGTGTGGCTTCAGCGATGAAGTCATTTACCCCGGCTTCTTTGGCAATGACAGAAGCGGTAATTCGGTTATCTCCAGTTAGCATAATGGTACGCACTCCCATTCGTCGCAGTTGCTCAAAGCGATCGCGGATACCAGGTTTAACTATATCTTTGAGATAAATAATCCCATAGATTTCGTTATCTAAGCTAACTGCTAGGGGTGTACCTCCCAAGCGAGAAACTCGTTCGTAGGCAGCATCCAATTCTGGTACATCGTGTCCGTTGCGGGAACGGACAAATCCTTTAATAGCTTCTACTGCTCCCTTTCTGGCCTCATACCCACCAGGTAAATTCGTGCCACTCATCCGGGTTTTAGCGGAAAAACTGACTCCTTCTGCCTGAGTGTAGTCAAAATCAAACCGTGCGCCCAACTTTTCTGCCAATCGGACAATGGATTTACCTTCTGATGTATTGTCAAAGACACTAGCTGCCCAGGCAACATTAGCAATTTCCGACATTGAATGACCGTTGAGAGGAATAAACTCTTCCGCCAGACGGTTGCCGAGGGTAATTGTACCTGTCTTGTCAAGAACTAAAGTGTTGACATCACCACAGGCTTCCACTGCTCGTCCTGATGTGGCAATGACGTTAAATTGGGCAACTCGATCCATACCAGCAATACCGATGGTACTTAGTAAGCCGCCAATGGTGGTAGGAATTAACGCCACTAATAGGGCAATCAAAATTGGCACGCTGACTGGACTGTTGACATAGTAAGCAAGTGCAGGCAAGGTTACTACAACTAACAAAAATACTAAGCTGAGAACTGCCAACAATACCGTAAGAGCAATTTCATTGGGTGTTTTGCTACGTTCTGCCCCTTCTACCAAGGCAATCATTCGGTCAATAAAGCCTTTGCCTGGGTCAGTAGTTATACGGATAATTAGTTCATCTGAGATAATCCGCGTTCCACCAGTGACGGAGCTGGCAACATCGGAGCCTGATTCTTTTAATACTGGTGCAGATTCCCCAGTAATTGCCGATTCATCCACTGAGGCAACACCCATGATTACTTCACCATCGGCGGGGATGATATCGCCAGCAACGACGTAGATGGTATCGCCCTGTTTGAGGCTGGTGGATGAAACTTCGCTAAGTGTGCCATCGGCAGCAAGTTTTTTCGCAATCGCCTCTAATTTTGTTAACCGTAAAGCATCGGCTTGGGCTTTACCCCGTCCTTCTGCCACTGCTTCGGCAAAATTGGCAAACCAAACTGTAAAGAATAAAATCCCCGACAACAAGGCGTTGAAAACTTGCGGGTTCTTTTGCAGGGTTGGGCCAAATAGGTTGGGATCGATCGTTAGCAATAAAATGATGATTGTCCCGACCCAAACTACAAAGATTACTGGATTTTTGATTGCATACTTAGGGTTGAGCTTGACAAAAGCATCTCTAATTGCTCTTAAGTACAGCCACTTATTATTTGCCCTGGTCTTTTTACGTCTTTGGCGGCGATCGCCAGAACGAGAACTTGGGCGTCTAGCTTTGAAGTTAGTTGCCACTTGATTCATAAATAAAGTTAGCAGTGAGAAGTTAGGAGTTAGGAGTTATAGGAACTTCTAATAAAAAAATATCCAACCTGTAGGATGCATTAGTAACGCATCCTACGAAACCGGATAATTTATAAAATAACGGCAGGAGCCAGGAGAAAATAAGTATGAATGAAAACTTTATTTCTAAGTAATTACCCAGGTAAAAATCAGATACTGGTACGAGACGCGTAGTGCAAGATATAGCTGAGTGCTGTTAGCGAGGCGTTGAGCCAGTGCTGAGTATAAACCTAGTACCGTAAGGCGGAATTCAAAATTCAAAATTCAAAATTCAAAATCAATGCAGCGTAAGCGTTTCGTTGATTTTGAATGGTGAGGCAGTCCGCAGAAGAGGGGGTTTCCCCCATGAGGAACTGCCGTTAGCGCAGCGTTAGCGAGCCTGCGTTCGCGTAGCGTCTCGTAGAGAGCGTCACCCGAAGGGGTGGTTTATTTACGCCGTGTTGTATTAGTTGCTTCCAGGCTTTGAGCAATCAGCACTGTCCTAACATATCTGACTACAGCTATATAACCTTTCTTGCTTAAATCTCACACTTTTAAGTCTGGGTTACTCCTTCCTCCTGCCTCCTGAATTACTTTTTGATATTTTCTTAATTTCAAACTTATAACTCATAACTTTTCTAACTGCCAGATGCTAGTTTCAAACCCTCAGCTATGGGGCCTAAAGCCAGAACGGGAAAGAAAGTTAATACTCCCAAAACCAGCGTTACTCCAGCCGCGATCCCAGTAAATACCAGAGAATCAGTTCTCAGGGTAGTAGGGGTTTCTTGTACTGGTTGTTTGCGAGACATTCCGTCAGCTAGCAGCAGGATGGCAATCATCGGAATGTAGCGTCCTCCGATTAGGCTAACTAAAGTACTTAAGTTCCACCATAGGGTGTTATCCCTTAATCCCTCTAAGCCCGAACCATTATTTGCTGCGGCTGAGGCATATTCATAAACTACTTGAGAAATACCGTGATAGCCAGAGTTACTAATTCCAGATAGGGAAATGGGATAAGCCAAAGCGATCGCACTGGGAATCAAAACTAGAATTGGGTGAATCAACAGCACTACACTAGCGAGAACGATTTCCCGCTTTTCAATTTTGCGTCCTAAAAACTCTGGGGTACGTCCTGCCATTAGTCCAGTTAGAAAGACTGTGAGAATTAAGTAAATAAATAAGTAAGCTGTTCCAGTTCCCTGACCACCCCAGATAACCTGGATAAATAAGTTAAAGAGAGTCGAAAATATTCCTTGCGGCATCAGAGAATCGTGCATCCCATTCACAGCACCAGACATAGTAGCAGTAGTCATCACTGCCCAAAATGCTGTTTGTGCCCAACCAAATCGAACTTCTTTCCCCTCTAAATTGGGCTGTTCTAATCCAAGGGCGGTATTAACTAGGGGATTACCTTGCAATTCTCCCACAACTGTAACTCCCACCAGAATAACAAAAATCACAAACACCATCCAAAAAAGTAACCAAGCTTGTTTGATGTTATTGGCAAATATACCGTAAGTGTAAATCAAAGCTGCTGGGATAGAAATCATGGCGAGCATTTCTATCAAATTAGAAGCGCCATTGGGATTTTCAAAGGGGTGAGCTGAGTTGACGCCAAAAAAGCCGCCGCCGTTCTCGCCCAAAAGTTTGATCGTTTCAAAAGATGCTACCGGGCCTCTGGCCAGATATTGCGTCCCACCTTCTAAGGTTGTCACATCCATAGTTCCAGCTAAGGTTTGTGGTACACCTGCTACCAGCAAAGCGATCGCGCCAATAATCGAAATCGGCAGCAATATTCGCGTAATTCCACGGACGAGATCGACGTAAAAGTTTCCTAGTCTTCTACCCGTCAACCCGCGAATAAAAGCAATTCCTACGGCTAAACCGGTGGCTGCGGAGGTGAACATCAAAAAGCCTAAAGCCGCTACCTGGCTAAAATAGCTTAAGGTTGTCTCACCTGCATAGTGTTGTTGGTCAGTATTCGTTACAAATGAAATTGTTGTATGTAACAATACATCCCAACTGGGCGAACCGAAGCCATTTGGATTCCAGGGTAAGAGTCTCTGAAAATAGATCAAAAAATACACTGAAATACCCATAATTAAATTACAACAAAGTATGGCCCGGATATACTGCCAACCCGTCATGTCATCTTTTCTCCGAACACCCGCAAGTACGAACATACTTCGCTCTATGGGGTTCATCAAAAAATCAAGCAGTGTTCTTTCTCCCAAAAAGACACGCGCTATGTATTTTCCGAATAATGGAGTGATTGCTATGACAATACACAGCGTTAAGCCAATTTGCAAAAAACCTTGTCCCATATATTTTGCGCTAAATTAAATTTAAGTCCTAGCAAGCCAATTTTTAGAAATAACAGATTTTCAGGAATTTACTATTTTCAGCTATCACTATTTTCCAGATACTTATTCAAGTTTTTGTTAAGAATATTTAATTTTTACTCTTAATTCATCTATTTAACTAGTTAGGACTATTTGTTTATACAATACATTTTGCACAATTAGTCAGAATTGCTTGAGTGAGATTAGCGTAGCTTGCCGCCGTAGGCATCGCTCCTAATATATCTCTAATCACTGCATTAGGGGCGATGTAGCATTTTGGGAAAATTGTACGTTAACCGCAAAGGCAATGGTCGCAAAATTGATTTGATTTCGCTTGTACCGGGTGGGTTAGAAATTAATTAAAAATTCTCTTTCGTGTTGACAAGTATACAGTTGATTATATTCTGTGCAAGAATGGCGATCGCCGCTCAAATTGACATCCACCCCGCCCTATAAGCGCGGGGATTCCCAAACCCACCTTTTCTGATGAAAGAAGCGATAAATGAGCGTGGAAAGACTTATGGGCTAATAGCGATCGCCTTTGCGATCGTGATCATCCTAGAATATTTGACACCCCCTGAATACGTGTTTGGCTATCTCTACACAGGGACGATTTTATTAGCAGATTCTCGATTGAATCGGAGAGCAGTTTTGGGGATCACTCTTGCAGCTACAGGATTAACATTATTGAATTTGTTTGTTCCCGGAGGAGAAATAATTAATTCTCCAACGTTGGCAAATAGGTTGATTGCAGTATTGGCATTGTTGGTAACAGGTTGGTTAAGTGACCGCAACCACCGCAATGAAGAAGCGATCGCTTATACTCAAGCACAATTACGCTCCCAAGAACAACTAGCTATCATGCGTGAAGATTTTGTTTCTACCCTAACGCATGATTTGAAAACACCCCTATTAGGAGCAATTGAAACGCTGAAATATTTTCAAAATGAGCAATTCGGTGAAATCACGCCCATGCAAGCAAACGTTTTACAAACAATGGCTCGTAGTCATCAGAGTACATTGCAATTAGTCCAAACACTTTTAGATGTGTACCGCAATGATGCCGAAGGGCTGAAACTACAGATATCACCAGTTAACTTGGTGACAGTAGCGGAGGAGATCATCGCTACACTGACTGAACTAGCAAAAACACGTCAGGTTTATATTTCTCTGCACTATGGCGAATCAGATTTTCGCAGCTTTCTCTGGGTAAACGGAGATTCTTTGCAACTTGGGCGAGTTTTCAGCAATCTCCTGAGTAATGGCATTAACCATACCCCTCGTGGCGGTAAAGTGGAAGTAGTATTTGAAGGTTATTCTAGCGATCAAGTGGTAAAAATACTCGATACTGGTTCTGGCATTACCGAAAAAGAGTTACCTCACTTATTTGAGAGATTTTATCAAGGAAATAGCGATCGCCACGTCACTGGCTCTGGGCTAGGACTTTATTTAACCAGGCAAATTATTACTGCTCATGGGGGTACAATTTGGGCAGAAAATCGCTCACCACGCGGCGCACTGTTTGGTTTCCGACTCCCAGCTTGTCCACCACCGGGGAGATGAGGAGTGGGGGAGCAGGGGGAGCAGGGGGAGCAGGGGGAGCAGGGGGAGAATAACAAATGACAAATGACAAATGACAAATGACCAATGACAAATGACAAAAATCTTACTAGTTGAAGATGATGAATTGTTTCGGCTTGGTCTGCGGATGCGGTTGCAACAAGAAACCAGTTTGGAGATTGTCGCAGAAGCGGAAGATGGGGAACAAGCTGTAGAATTAGCTAATCACTATCCTCTGGATTTGGTGTTGCTGGATATAGGTTTACCAGGAATTGGCGGGATTGAGGCTTGTCGCCAAATCAAGCAGAAGCACCCAAATTTACCAATTCTTGTTTTAACGTCTCGTTCTGAAAAACCCCTGATTTCGCGGTTAATTGCTGCCGGGGCGCAAGGTTACTGCCTTAAAGGTATTCCGGCTGAGTCTTTGATATTAGCAGTGCGATCGGTTGCTGCGGGCGCTTCTTGGTGGGATCAAACGGCAACAACTGAAATTAGAGCCGCTTTTGAAGGTAATTCGATGGCGGTGCAGTCTACAAAAACTGAGGAATCTTTAGAAAATCCTTTAACGAAGCGGGAGCAAGAAATTTTGGCACTGGTAGCAGCTGGCAAAAGCAATCAAGAAATTGCTGAAATTCTCTACATTGCCCCTGGTACAGTGCGGGTTCATGTCCATGCTATTTTACAAAAACTAGAAGTACGCGATCGCACTCAAGCCGCAGTCTTAGCTATCCAAAAAGGATTGGTAGCACCAGAATTGTTGATTAATTAGATTTATTGGTCATTGGTCATTTGTCATTTGTCATTTGTCATTTGTCATTTGTCATTTGTCATTGGTCATTAGTCATTAGTTATTCTCCCCCTGCCTCGTCTGCTCCCCTTTTCTTATTCTCCCCCTGCCTCCCCTGCTCCCCTGCCTCCCCTGCTCCCTCATCTCCCTAATCCCCAGTCCCTAATCGCTTTTCTGATTTTGAAAATTGCGATGAGATATCAGGCTGCTCTATAGGAATTTCGATCACAAACTCTGCTCCTTTGCCAACAGATGGGTTACAGCTAATATTTCCTCGGTGTTTTTGGACGATAATTTGATAACTAATAGATAATCCTAGCCCACTACCTTTGCCCACAGGTTTTGTGGTAAAAAATGGGTCAAATAAACGCGATCGCAATGACTCTTCAATACCAAGACCATTATCAGCGATCGCAATTTTGACTAAGTTCAAGTCTGTCACCTCTGTATGAATCCGAATTTGGGGAGGAGGGAGTAGTGAGTAGGAAGTAGAAGATTGATTTCTCACTCCCCATTGCTCCTGATCCCCAGAGAGTTCTCCATTCCCTACTCCCCACTCCCCACTCCCCACTCCCTCTTCTATTGCATCAATAGCATTATTCAACAAATGCATAAATACTTGATTTAGTTCACTCGCATAACAAGTGACTAGGGGCAAGTTACCATAATCTTTCACCACAACAATTGCCGGACGATCGGCTGCTTCTCTGAGCCGATGTTGTAACATCACCAAAGTATTTTCGATGTCTTCATGGATATTTACCCGTTTCATCTCTGCTTCATCATGCCGAGAAAAGTGTTGTAAGGCCAGTACAATTTCCCGAATGCGATCGGAGCCTCTATACATTGCACCTATCAGATTTTGTAGATCCTTAATGATAAAATTCAGGTCTAAATCTTTGGCTATTTGCTGAATTTTTGGTGTGGGTTTGGGATATTCTTGCTGATAGACCTCAATTATACTTACTAGGTCTTCTACATATTGACCAGCATATTGGAGATTTCCATAAATAAAACTGATCGGGTTATTAATCTCATGAGCCAGCCCAGCTACTAACTGTCCCAGCGCCACCATCTTTTCGTTCTGAATTTGTTGAACTTGAGAGGCTTGCAAGTTGTCAAGAGCCTGTTGGAGTAAAAAGTTTTTTTCTTGTAGTTTAACTTGGAGCAAGCGTAAATTAATCTGATTTTCAATTCGCAATACCACTTCTGCACCATGAAAAGGTTTTGCAATATAATCTACACCACCAACATCAAATGCCTTTACCTTATCTACAACATCATCCAGAGCACTAATAAAAATTACTGGGACTTCACTAGTTTTATCGTCAGCTTTTAGTTGTTGACAAACTTGGTAGCCATCCATACCTGGCATATTAATATCCAGCAAAATCACATCGGGCAAAACCATTTGACATGCAGTCAGTGCCATTTTACCGTTTAAGGCTTTGCGAACTTCAAAACCTTGTGCAGTCAACATCGCCGATAAAAGCCGCAAATTATCTGGGGTATCATCGACCACCAAAATATTTCTTTTCTGATAATTAGTTTGATTAAAATGCATTATTGATCAAAAGTTATGCGTATAATTATTGAGGATAGTAAATCCCTCTTTGAAATCATTCTAAAATTTGTTGAGTGATTTCACCGAAATACTTAATCTTTATAGTTTAACTCTCACGTGGCTGAAGAGTTTTGCAGATTATCGAAGCTATTGGCCAGTTATCACCTTTGGCAACCCGATCAACTGCTGTAAGAATTATAGTAGATAGCACTCACAAATTATCTAGCCAAGGAGCAACAATGAAATTTTTTTCAGTTGCTACTTGATAGCTACCATTGAGGTGCTGAGGTAAGCAACTTAAGAGCCAGTTGTTGTTCTATGGGTTTAGAAAATAAATATCCTTGAGCGAAATTACAGTTTAAACTTCTCAATTGGGCTAACTGTTCTTGTGTTTCGACACCTTCAGCGATCGCACTCATCCCCATTGAGTTGGCAATGCCAATCATTGCTGGTACTAACCCCATATTTTCTTTGTTCTCCTGCATCCGTTTGACGAAGGATTTATCAATTTTGAGTGCATTTAAAGGAAAGCTGTGCAGGTAACTTAAAGAGGAAAATCCTGTACCAAAATCATCCATAATCAACTTAATTTTTCGCTGCTTTAGTTGTTGAAGAATTATTTTTATCGCATCTGTATTTTCCATAATTACACTTTCGGTAATTTCTAATTCTAAATATGCCGGATTTATTTTATTTTCATAAATTATTCGGTCAATTTGTTCTACCAAATTCGGCTGTAAAAATAATTTTGCACTTAAATTAACACTCATAGTTAGAGGTTCTGGTGTCACTGGATAATGTTGCCAGATGCTTAATTGATAACAAGCTGACTGTAATACCCAAGTATTGATGGCATTAATTAAACCCGTTTCTTCGGCTACAGGAATAAATTCTATGGGAGAAACCAAACCACGAATCGGATGTTGCCAGCGCACTAAGGCTTCAAATCCAGAAATTCTACCTGTAGTCAGGGAAATAATTGGCTGATAGTAAACGAGGAATTCTTGCCTTTCAACAGCCCTTCGCAGGTCATTTTCTAACTCTAAAAGCTGAATAGCTTCCTGATGCATCGCCGGATTAAAAACGTGATATTTGCCTCTTCCTTGAGCCTTAGCCCGATACATTGCCGTATCAGCATCACGCAGCAAATACTCTGGGCGATCGTAATCTTTGTTGCCCCAAGTAATACCAATACTGACATTCATAAATACTTCATATCTTGAGAGCTTAAAGGCAAGTGATAGCTGTTGCAGAATCCGTTCGGCAACTTGGATTGCTATATTGATATCTGTGATATTTTCTAAAAGAATTCCAAATTCGTCCCCACCCAATCGTGCTAAAGTATCAACAGGTATCAGACATGCTTGTAAACGGTGAGCAATGGCTATCAGTAATTCATCTCCCACCGGATGACCAAGAGAATCATTAATAACTTTGAAGCGATCGCAGTCCAAAAAAAGTACCGCAAACTGATAATTAGATTCTTGCTTCGCGCGATTGAGAGCATTTTCTAATCGCCTAATAAACAAAACTCGGTTTGATAATCCAGTCAGGGAATCATGCAGTGCTATATCTAGCAGTTGACTTTGCAATTTCTGGCGGGAATCGATTTCTTGCTGAAGTTTTTGGAGAGTTTTTTCTAGCTCCCCAGTCCGCTGTTTTACCCGATCTTCAAGTTCAACATTTAGTTTCAATATTTCTAACCGCGCCGATCTCAATGCCAGTTGGTTTTGCACACGCACTAAAACTTCTTGAAACTCAAAAGGTTTGGTGATGTAGTCTACACCACCCGCTTTAAAGGCTTTAACTTTGTCAAAAACATCATCTAAAGCACTAATAAAAATTACTGGAATATCAGCTGTTAGTTCCCAAGCTTTAAAGGTTTGGCAAATTTCATACCCATCTACTTCTGGCATCATGATATCGAGTAGAATCAAATCAGGTAATAATGTTTGAGTTGCTGTCAATGCCATTTGCCAGTTCAAAGCTTTACGAACGTTATACCCTTCCCTTGTCAATATAGAGGATAAAACCCGGAGGTTATCCGCCATATCATCAATGATCAAAATATCTTTTTTATTAGGATTTAAATGCTCGTAATTCATTCTAAGTTTGTTGTAGTCAATTCCATGATTTTCTCAAACTGGTAGTTATTTGCTAAATCCCTGAGAACTTGGGAAACTTGAGCATTATCTGATGGAATTTGCTTGAGTAACTCTAAAATCAGTTCATCGCTACAGCTGGCTGCGGCATAGTGAATCTGTTGGAGCCACTCAGGTGACATTTGTGATAAATGCCCCAGGAGTTCGGCAACACTGACAAAAATCTGTGTAGCTTGATCGACAACTACTGTGTTTGTGGTTTTTACCTGATTGGTATATTTTAAACCCAGATGTTTGCTCAGTTTTTCCAATAATACTTCCTGTTTGAATGGCTTGCGAATAAAATCATCACAGCCAATGGACAAAATTTTCTGGCGTTCTTCTTCAAAGGCGCTAGCAGTTAGGGCAATAATGATTGTATTTGTATTGGAGCTATCCGGCATTGTTCTAGAGAAGTCGTAAGGGGGAGCCAAGGCTGTTGGCATCCGCGATCGCAAAGTGGACGCACCAGAAGCATCATTTTCTATGACACCAGTTGTTTCTGGTGTGGAAGACTCTTTGCGTACAACTTTCAGAACCTCACCCTCGCCGGAATCGGTTAACTCTTCTGCAAGGTACTGGCTCCCCGATGACACCAGTTGTTTCGATTTTGCGAACCTCCGCGACGTATTGGCTCTTTGATGCCCGATTTCTCTAGCTTTAATAGCTCTTGTGGCTTCGTAACCGTCCATAACCGGCATTCGCATATCCATAAAAATTAGGTGTGGTTGCCAAGATTCCCAATTAGCGATCGCTTCACTACCATCTGTAGCTTCGTTAACTTCAAAGCCTAGAGATGTGAGAATTTTAACTAGCAACAACCGGCTTTCTTTGGAGTCGTCAACTACTAGGATACGGTATACTTTTTCACTAAGTGCTAAAACTCTAATTTGTGATTTAATTTGGTTTATCGGGATTTCTCTGGGACAAGTTAGAGCAATCTGAACATCAAAGGCAAATGTACTACCGACATCAGGCATCGTGCTGACAGTAATATCTCCTCCCATCAGTTGCACGTATTTACGGCTAATCGCTAAACCCAGTCCCGTCCCTTGTTGGAATTTTCTGCCAATTTCGGTTTGTTCAAAAGCCTCAAACAGCAAATCAAGTTCTTGTGGAGCAATACCACAGCCAGTGTCTTGTACCTCGAAGAAGAGATGAGGAAGATGAGGGGGATGAGGAAGATTTTGCTCCCTCATCTCCCCCTGCTCCCCCTGCTCCCCCTGCTCCCCCTGCTCCCCCTGCTCCCCCTGC
>NZ_JAVRBM010000042.1:0-77843 GCF_034531255.1 Nostoc sp. ChiQUE01b
GGGATTTTATTCTTGATGCTTTATTTGCATCAAATTTTTCGTGAAATGGTATCAGGCGGTGTCGCTCAAGATAAGTACAGAAATTTTTCGCCTGCTTACCCTTGCAATCGGCAAACAACGCCTGGGTTGCCTCCACTTGACCTTGCCACAATAGGGTTTCGGCTTTTTTGAGTCGTTTGACGGAACCACCAACTTTGTAGAGATTTTCTTTGAGATGAAACCAGTCTAAAATTTCCCATCTTTGGTTAGCGATCGCAAATTCTTTAACTAAATTCCATACTCCATCATGTCCGTCTCCTAAACATACAAGTGGTTGACTAGCTGTTGGCTATTGACGTAATCAATCAATGATTGATTCGAGTCAAAAAATGCACCATAGTAAATGCCTTGTAAACGCACAACTTTGTAGTCTCGCCAATAACTACCTTCAGTAGGCTTTCCCCGTAGCCTCACTTTTCCCCCGTCCACACTTACTTCTGATACAGCTTGAAGTGCCTGTGGCAAGGGCAAGTCTTGCCGCAGTACCAGCCTCTGCTGAGTTGAATGACCCACTTTAACCCCCGTCAACGCCTCGATTTCGGCTTCTGCACTTTGGTATGACTCGTTTGCAGATAGTCGTAAGCAACACTTCTCCAACAAGGGACTGAGTTGACTATGTGACTTCAATCCTAATCTTTGTGCCTGCTTTGCTCTCAGCTTCAGTACCCCCAGACAGCTTTTTACTTTTCGGACTTTACCTGTTTTAGTTCCTGTTGCTTGTTCGATAAAAAAAGGGCGATTTCGGGGCTAACCTTTTCTAACATTTGGGTTCGCACTGTTTTTTCAATACTTTCTAGGTCGGTCAGCGTACTTTTGTCCGTCTGTTCATATAGTAACGTTGCGAGTTCTTTCAGGCAGGCTTCTAGACGTGCTTGTTTTTCAGGAATCATGTTTCACACGGACAGCTTGGGTATTGCCTTAGATTCTCTCAAGAATTGGTATATTTGCCAAAGTGGGATGCTCCCGTATTTCAGTGGATGTCGCTAGTATCGCTCCATTCTGGAGTACCACAACTAAGGCAAAGATCAAACCGAGTATAAACGGTAAAACACGGAATACTTTTCTTCTAAAAACTTTCAGTAAATAGCGCATATTGTAGTTTTTTAATTAATAAAGAGAATGTAAATAGCCTCTAATAATGATTTAGGCTTGCTATATTAATATCATAGTTATAAGAAACAAGTTTAAAACTTCAATATCATGTTATAAGTAATAAAATTTTAGTCAATTATATTGATATTTAGTATTTTTATTATTGTCTCTTAACTATAATTCGCTCAACAATATCTTCCGGCAGTTTATAAAAACTAGCAATCTCACTAATAGTAGCAACTCCTAGCTCAAACATATTCCTAATCTCCAAAATTTGCTTATTATTAAGGATTTTTCCATCCAAATTATCTAGATTTGTACCAGATGTCTCTGGCTGACCAAACTCATAAATTCGTAACCCTTCTTTATATGGAAGTGTGCCTTGTACATATGCACACTCAACCCAAATTAATGCTTCTTCACTACGATTCTTGCCTACAGGACAAAGACGGTAATGCCTTCTTCTGTGGTAACTACTAAACTGCCTTTTAGGTTCAGTAATACTGACCACTTCTGATTGTTGAAAGTTATCAACTTTACCTATCTCGTCACTCGAAAAAACTCCTGTTCGACAACTACGCTTACCACACATTTTAACTAGCGAATATCCCTGCTTATCTATTTTTAAAAGTGCTTTACTCCTTGTATTTGCATCATCTGATTCTAATTCTTTACGCAAATTATTGGGAATAAATCCAGGTATTTGTTCTGAAATTTCTTCAGTAAACCGATAATTAGTTGTGTAAAATATAGCATTGATAACTAACTTTAAAATTTTTAATATAAATTTATAACACTTATGATCATGAAATTCTTCAAATTCATAGAATAAAAAATCGTTCAAGAATTCTATATTAAAATCAACATCAATTTTATCAAGTAAATTATTCTCATCTAGATAATGAAATATGGCTTTTTTATGAGAGGCAGAAGTATCTATTATCTCCCAGTCTAAAGCTTCCCCAATAGTTATATCTGGATTAATTAAAGGAATTCTTACAGAAAGCGCTTCGGTCGGATACTCCAGCCAACTATCACTCAAAACTGGAAATTCTGGAGAACCAATTAATGCTAATTCAAAACCACCACTAGCTATTTCTTTTACATATACCCCCTCCAAGTAATATTTATTTATTTGCTTACTTTTTGTTGACAACGAACATAAAAATTCACTGTTGACTACATGTCCAAGTTCTAACTCTAAATCTTTTTGCAAACCAAAATGTAAATAAAAAGCTGGATATGGCAGTTTGACATCGCGTAAAGGAATTTTTTTTATATTTGTATTCTTAAAAGACTCTAATAAACATTGAGGAAAATCAAAAATATTTTTGCCTAAGTTATAAAAGTTTACAAAATCTAATGCCAACTTTAATTCATGGAGAATGTTGGCTTTCCAAGTGTAGACAACAGATGAATATTCATCATCAATTATCTCTGTACCTAAAGATTCTGGATTGAGAGCTTGATTTGGAACTTCTGTGAAAGTCTTTTTCAGATATTTTGCATAAGTTGTATTACCAGGAGTGTCGCATACTATCTCAGTAAAGAATTCATAAAAATCAGTTTGCAATGTACTAGTATTAAATATCTCTGCTGAAGGTAAAACAGTAAAATTTACTAGTTGAGTAGCATATATTTTTTGATATTTATTGACAAATTTAGGTAAATACCTGCGAACTAAAGCATACCGATAAGGAAAATACTTTTGTTGTCTTTGAAATCCCTTAAGAGTCTTAGAATCTATTCCCAATAAAGAAGAGGTACTCATATGCAATCCTAATTGACAAACTTCTTGTACCAACAATATTCAATATCGCTTAACCCCTAAACGGAAGTGAAAAATTTGTAAAGGTATGCCTTCAAAGTCTTGTATTTGGTTGATTAAAGCAGAATTTAGGAATCATCATTCAGTATGAATTGGAATCCTACTGTCGAACCCGAAGAGCGGATGAATAAGTGTGAAATACTGCGCTAAATCGTTCAAGTAAACTCTCTGGTAGGAGAAATTTAGCAGTCTATAATTAGCTGCGATTCTGTAGCAAGATCCCGTAGTATATCTGCCACTTTGTTGTTCTGAATTCTTCCTCAACTAGGTGAGATTTTTATTTGCGCTCTGCTTAAGGATTTTGTAGATACTGATTGAACAAATCTTAGTGGATAATACATTCTACAAATTAGAAATGCAAAGCAAAATCAAGAATAATACAGAGTCAATCAGAATTTTCCTGTAAACGGTCTATTTTACTGGTAATTTGCTGTAGTTCTTGAGAAAGTGACTGTAGCAGGAGTGATTGGGCTGAGTGTAAAAAGAAATGATCGCCCTTGAACATTTGTAGTGAGAATGCAGCATTTGTCTGCTCGCGCCAAGCTTGAAGTTCATCGCAATTAGCCTCTTGATCCTGTAAGCCACCAAAAGCAGTAATAGGACAATCAAGTGGTGGCTCAGTAGTATATACATAGGTTTCTAGAACTTCAAAGTCTGCTCGTAGAATTGGGACAAGAAGTTGCATTAATTCGGCATTTTCCAGTAGTGCTTCGGGAGTACCATTGAGACGGCGTAGTTCTTCTATGAACTCAGGTTCACTGAGAGCATGGATAGGTGGATCTGGATCGGGAATTTGTGGAGCACGGCGGCCGGAAACAAACATGTGTACTGGTTCAAGACCGTACTGTTTGCGGAGTAAACGGGCTAGCTCAAAACTGACAACTGCTCCCATGCTGTGACCAAAGAAGGCAAATGGCTTGTTTAAATGTGGAAGCAAGGCGGGAGCAAACTGATTCCTTGTCAGCGCTTGGGCGATCGCACCGACAAGAGGTTTTAGCCGCGAAAATGGGGCTGACTTCATCTGGGTTCCTCGTCCAGGAAGTTCAATAGAGCAAACTTCGACAGTTTTAGGTAGACTCTCAGCCCATGTGCGAAAAATGATAGAACTACCACCTGCATAGGGAAAGCAGAATAAACGCACTGAAGCATGAGGATTAGGTTTGGTATATGTTAGCCAGGAGTTAAATGTTTGTGCAGTTGTCATACTTTCATGTCGAATTTCTGTTGCTTCGGTCAAGAGTCCAGAGTTTTTTGACCCTTCACTCTTAACCTTGGACAACCTTTACGAAAAATCAAATGTGTTATGATTTACCTCCAGCAGCTTCTTCCATTTTCTTGCGAAGGCTAAGTGGTCTCATATCAGTCCAAACTTCTTTAATGTAATCTAGACATTCTTGTTTCAAACCACTTTTGCCAGCATCCTTCCAGCCGAGTGCGTTTTCTCTGTCAGCAGGCCAAATGGAATACTGTTCTTCATGATTGACTACAACTTTGTAAATTGTTGTGTCTTCTTTGTCGTCTTGGTACATAATTTATCTCCGTGGTATTTAATTGGCTATGTTTTCTAAGATTTGATAATCCAGTACTTTACTATAAGAAGTTAGTAGTCGGTGGCTCTAGTCGTCATTTAAGCCAATAAAGTACTTACTACTAACTCGTTTAACCTGTCATAATCACACTTGGGAGATTACGAGTACTAACTGCCTGTAATTCCTAATACTTGCTTGAAGGCGAGAAGGAAACTACGTAATTAAGTTTGGGCAAAAGTTTCAGGCATTTAAAATGGGTGGCTTATTTACCCCGATGTCTACTAATCCATCTACCTTAATAATTTACACGGGGAAATCTCACGATTCCACTGATTCAAGGTGTCCCTTACCTTCTAAACTTGCCAGTTCAATAGACCTCTTGCAAAAAAGTTTTGTGGTAAAGTAATGGGTTAAAAAAATTTGCGAAAACTTAACTGGCATTTAGAAGCTCATAGTTATAAATTCCAGCAATTAAGTGGCAGCGCAACACAAAACGTTTTCTGCGATTACGGTAGCGTTGAGAGAGAATCCGAAAGACCTTAAATCGTCGGTTGACGTGTTCAATAACAACTCGACGACGAGCTAAATCACGGTTAAAGTGCCTATCTTGCTTGGTTAACTTACCTCCTCTCGGTCTCTTTCTTGGTAAATGGCTATTGGCATGAAATTTAGCAATTCCTTGGTAGCCACTATCTTCTAGGCTATGTGTATCAGGATGAAAACGTACTTTGCTTTCCACAAACAGTTTGAAGTCGTGTTTACGACCTGAATCATTGACAACGCAACGTACTTGCGAGGTCTCAAGGTCAATGACAAATTGAGATTTGAGAGTATGCTGTCCCTTTTTGCCACTATAGAAACGTTTCTGACCGGATTTAGGACGTTCAATGGGACTCTCAGTTACATCCATCACAACCGTTTTTGGTTTCTGTGACGGTATCAACAAGGACTTTTTTCCTTCTAAACGGAATCTCCCAGAACTAACCAACACACTTTCTTTTGCGTTGTACTGTACGGCAAACAGTTGATTCTGATACTTGCCAATCTTGGGCTATATGGAAGTAAGTTCGATATTCTCGCCAATATTGTAAGCAAATCAAAATCTGGTCTTCCAAATCTAGTTTATTTGGACAACCTCGCGTTTTTTTAGTCTTAACAGTATCTCGCATGATTCTTACCATCTCATCAAACGTTCGTCTTTGTACTCCCACTAAACGTTTGAACTCGCGGTTAGATAACTTTTTTGTTTGCTCGTACTGCATTGCACAATTGACTCAAGCGACAAAACCCTCTATCTTACCAGAAAATAATTTTGCAAGAGGTCTAATATCTGCAATACATCGAACTTTCACGTAATTCAATGTCAAGTTCCCAACCAGATGAACCCTCCCTGTTTGATGCTCAAAGTCAGCTTCTTGCAAATTAGATGCTTCTGGGTCGAGTCTGACACCTAAATCAGTACCTCCGCTAGTATTCATGAATTTGATATGTACGTACCCTCGGTCAATACTTTCTTTCAGTGCTGTAGCTGTTTTTTCGGGTCGTAAGCTTGCTTCAACAGGATGTTCCCCGGATGACAAACGTTGCACTAATTCATTCATACAGATGTCTCCCTCTTAAGAATCACTTTTGTTTTGATTTGTTGATGCTTGTACTTTTACTGGCTCGTAGACTGGAATCTCAAATGCTAAGGTTTTGTGGCAAAACTCTTTCCATTCGGGAGTTATATTGTCAAAAATGATATTCTCATCCTTGAAAATCCCATCAGTCACTACGTAATTTTCTTGTAGGTAAAGAAAGTCATCATTAGTTAACTCTCTATTACTTTCGACTTCCTTACCCTCAACTGATTTGTTTTCTCTTTTTGCATTTTCAGCATACTCAGTCCACTGACTGAACTCACGTAATTTTTTCAAAGAGTAAGCTTTGCAATATTTTCCCATTGTTGCCATAGTAATACCTCAGTTCACATTCTTTTCGCCAGTGATGTTATCGAACAGAATTCAGGAGTCAGGAGTCAGAATGAATTCTGTATGACTGGCGTCTGATTAATCGGCGTTTTTGCACCCCCACCAAATTGAAAATTTGGTGGTCTTCAATCAGTCGCGGGTCTGAATCCCCGACTGATAGCGCAGCGTTAGCGAGTCTTCTCCCAAGGGGAGACGCCAAGGGCGAACGAGCGTCACGAGCACTTGATTCTGACTCCTGAATTCTGACTTCTGAATTCTTCTTCAACAGGCTATGTTTTAATATTTCAACAAAATTGGCAGAATTGGTCGTGCATCGAGATTTTTTTCTCTGATACCCTCGTCAAAGGTCAACTCTAGTAGTGGAGATTCCCCTCGTTCAATAGCGACAGCACTATGTGTACTAAGCAGAGTCATAGCATCAGTCAAATGTTTGTCGCTATTAATTGTGATTTTTACGCTCGTTAGTTTTTTTACACCCAAGGGATGAGAAATTAACTTCTGATGCGCTGTTAATGATGGATCAAGCCAAGCTGTCAGAGCAATACTGTCAGGAATCATAAAGCAAAAAGGTTCTTCCTGATTTACAAGATTTTCTGCTGCAAAACTAATAGACATCTGCGTAGGCGTAGCCCGCCGTAGGCATCGCATCCACTCAGACCAGTATAAAGTTGAATGGGATCGCAAGTTGCCATGATTAAACTTCCTACGTAGAGCGACACCAAAGGGTGATGCTCTTGTATGCTGCCCATGAAGACGATTTAGTGTATGAACGCCTGTGTTTACAGACTGCTGTTCCACTAAATGTTTATCTTCTATCCAAATTAACTCAAGATAGGTATTCTCAAAAAAAATTATTTTTGAGGCTGTTCCTTGTTTGAAATGTTGCACCGCCTGATTAGAGCAGTGAAGACCAAGTTCTTGAAGAACTGAGATGCTTTCAGTGTCTTTGGTCGTACAGACAAAAATGTGATCTACTTCTAGAAAAAAATCATCCACGCTTACCTGGGGTGACGTTGTTTGCATAGCAACTAATTCTCAGCTTTGATTTTTCTTGCTGGACTCAAATCTAGACTCTAGCTAGATAAAGAGATTTGCCTTGCTCAGGAACCCATGTGTGGAAAGTTAACTCTTAGTATCTAAAAGTTATGCCTTAGAAACTATTTTGGCTAAACTCTATTTACCTGTACTAAAACAAATGGAGTTGTTGGAAGTGTAATAGATTACTTCTTCCACAGGTGTTGTGCCACTAGTTAGGAATATTACTTAAGTTGAACTATGCATAATTTTGGTATTAGAAGCTAGTTTTTACTTTTTGTCATTGTCAATAAAGTTAATTCACTAGATTCAAAAGCTTTGCAAACTAAAAAAGAATCAGGGTTTGTGCCCATGTTTGGAAAACTGGCAATGATCAGTGGTTGCGATGGCGCAAAGCACCCGCAATATGCGATCGCTCTTCAGTCAATCCATAACAAAGTTAGCCAACAGGTAGATTCTAAGGTGATTTTAGAGGATTGTATTGCCCATCCCAAATCAAGGGCTGGTAAGACCTTTGGAAAACTTTTTGATCTGCTGAATTTACTTAATAATAAAGATTATCATTAAGTTTAGAAAATATCAAGCAACTTACTTCACATCTTTCCTCATTCTTCTCCTTCTTGAGCGTGATTATTATTCTTGTTATGAAAAACTATGCCCACAAGGGGAATGGGGAGCAGAGGTATAGGGCACAGAGGAAAGACTTACTGCCTTATACCTCTGCATCTTATGCGCTGCGGTATGGGGCGTTGCATATTTGCGGGATGAATTAGCTTGGAAGAGTAACAAAACCGTCATGGAGGTAATGAAGTAACAATTTAATTGAAAGCTTAAGCATTTCCTCTGATTTGGAATAATATAATGTCTTACGATGAAGCCGGGCTAAATAATTAGGACTTACGCATTGACAGGAAATACCAAATATGTAGTACTTGTTTCAGGCATTAAACCTTGATTTTTCGACACTTTTTAGGCGATCGCTATTTATCCAAGGATGACTGATAAAAGTCTGAAACGACGTATTTTCGTCAATGCACAAGATAATAAATTTGTACAGTGTGTAAGTCCTAATAATGTCTTAATCTTGTATTCTCTCCTTCAACTCTGGTCATATAAGTTTTCTTAACAATATGGTCTCCGTCATCAATAAAACATGGATAAACTGGATAACCATCCGTGACATAAAAATAACTTTTCCAGCATCTTATAATTCTCCATAGTTTTTCAAATGTCTTAGCACTACGGTCTCCCAAAACCCAGGCTAAAATCCCTGGATAGCTTTTATTCACTGCTGTCCACAGCTATATTTTGTTTTTTTTTAGCAACAAAAGTTTCTAGTTCATCTACTTGGGTTATTTCGGGAATTTCTGAATGCTCAGGTGCATCTGCTAATGGTTGAACCGCCTTTTTAACCCACTGTATGATCGTGTTATGGTTAACTCCCGTTTGCCGTTCTATGGCACGAAATCCTGTACCATTAACGTACATTGTTAAACATTATTTTTTAATTTCATCTGAATAACCTCGTTTTGAATATAATTCTATAAATTGGCGTTAGCGAAGCGGGGCGGAACGCACGTCGCATGATACGCAAATGTAATTTTGCTTACCACGTCGATGCCCGTTCTTACGAATATGGGTGGATGCACAATGAGGACACTTCATCCCTTAATTATGCAACGCCCGGTATGGCGCTTTCAATAAATTTATTTCTATATTTAGACGTATTGACAAAAAACATTTAAATTTAACTTTTCACGGATGATAATCAATTCATAATTAACTATGATAAATTTTGTGTACAAAATAGTTTAGATAAATTGTGAGCAAGTTAAAAAAACAGAGCGAAGTAGTCACAGGCTTCGACTATGAAAATTTGGATTCTGAACAGCGAATTGTTGTTCAGCAACGAACAGGAGAAATTAAGGAGCGCTTACGACGTTCCGCACAGGATATCTGGGAAATTGGTCAAAAGCTGGTTGACGTGCGTTCTCGGCTCAAACACGGACAGTTTGAGACTTGGCTGAAAGCTGAGTTTGGTTGGAGCCGACGGACAGCTTATAATTTTATTAACGTTTATGAAACATTGGCTGAACGTGCAAATTTTGCACAAATAGATATTGCCACGTCTGCGCTCTATCTTTTGGCAGCACCATCAACTCCACAAAACGTCCGCGAGGAATTTCTACAACGTGCTCAGGAAGGCGAAACCATAACTCATAAGAGTATTCGTCAAGTAATTGAGGACGAGAAATCACAGTCTATCTCTACTCCTGCTTTGCCTGAGCCATCACAACCACTCACTTCTAAGAAGCCGGAAATCCTGGCTATCATTCCCAAGGAGCCGGTTAATGGTGAAACACCAGCTTTAGAGGTGACTATAGCAACGTCATCCTCAGTCTCACCTGTTGTTGTGAATCCTAATGAAATTCAGTCAAGTTGGTTTTTACTAGAAAAGCAACATTTTGTCTTCTGTGGTGATACAGCTTCACCACAATTCATCGAGCGCATACCCTTTGCGGCTCTTGCCATTGCCATTACCTCCGATGACTGGGATCATGATTGGTTAATTGAACGGGCGAAAACTGTGATTATCTTTCCGGAATCAGATTTAAAGGAGCAGCTGATTGAACAGCTAATCAAGATGTTTTCGGCATCTGGGGATATAGTGATTTTTCCCTGGCTACCAAGTAGGGATATGATAGAAATGGCTCATCAGCTAAATAGGCGAGTATTTGCGGGAGATCCCAGCATTGAGCGTTGTCGTCAGGCGATCGCACAGTCCCGATTAAAATCTGAGCCATTAGACTATCCTTAGACTATGGAATTTCATCTTCAGCCAAAATCAATTCGTTGAAACCATTCGACTTTTTTCAGGCGTTGACATCTATCAAAAGTGATAGAATGTTTTAGCAATAGTCTAAAATGACACATATTTCAAATATTGATAATTATTACCTATTAATACAGGATTGCAAAATGCCACAATCCCTTGTAATGTAAGAAAGTCTAAATGAAAATAACTAGCAATATTAAAGCTTGCATTGCTGACTTACTAATTTCGCGCTGTCTTCCCTAGAGCAATTGAGGTTTGTTTAAGAGTTTTCCCAATTGAATTAAATAATTCTGTAAAAACACTACCTTGAGTAAGAAAGAGGTATGTCTGTTTAAGGTTTGCTGTATTTAAGTGGATTTTTAAACTAAGATACCCACAAAAACTGACTCCAACCCTTGTTCAGCCAGGAGTGAGTGTGAGATTAATTTTGCCACTATTGTTTGCCTGTATCTGATTAACTAAGGCATAATAATGACCCAAATTATCGATAGCTTCCCAGAAATTCCCTCTCAATGTGCAACAATCGTTGATATTCTGCGCGATCGCAGATGTCAGATGCCACACACACAAGCCTTTACTTTCCTTGAGGATGGAGAGACTCAGGAATTAACCCTGACTTACCATGAATTGGATCGGCGCAGTCGGGCTGTAGCAGCTCAACTCCAAGCTCTTGGTTTGAGAGGTGAGTGTGCCATATTACTGTATCCTTCTGGACTGGATTACCTAATAGCATTTTTCGGTTGTCTATATGCTGGAGTAGTGGCAGTTCCAGCTTATCCACCTCGCAATCAACGTAAAACGCCCAGAATACAAGCTATTAGCATAGATGCACAGGCAAGTATTGCTCTCACCACCACAGCAATGCTCCCCACATTACAATCAATACTCACACCTGAAACAAAACAGGGAAATTTTCACTGGCTGACAACTGACAACATCGCACAGGGTATAGAAGATTCTTGGCAACAACCTGCAATCAATGGGGATACCCTAGCGTTTCTGCAATATACATCGGGTTCTACAGGCACACCAAAAGGAGTCATGCTCAGTCATGGCAATCTGCTGCATAACGCCGCTGTAACCTACCAAATGATGGAACATTCGCCTAGCAGTAAGTTTGTTTCGTGGCTACCTGTTTACCATGATATGGGGTTGATTGGTGGTATTTTGCAACCTTTATATGGTGCTTTTCCTTGCATCCTAATGTCTCCAGCATCTTTCCTACAACGACCTTACCGCTGGTTGCAAGCAATTTCCCGCTACAAAGGCACAACGAGTGGTGGCCCCAACTTTGCCTATGAACAATGTGTTCAAAGGATTACTCAAGAACAAAAAGAAACTCTTGACTTGAGTAGTTGGAATGTCGCGTTTAACGGTGCTGAACCAGTCCGGCAAGATACTCTTGAACTATTTGCAACCACCTTTGCAGAGTGTGGCTTTCGTTCAGAAGCGTTCTACCCCTGTTACGGTATGGCGGAAGCAACTTTGATAGTTTCTGGTGGGAGCAAAACAGCCTTAGCTCAGGTAAAAACTATAGAGAAATCTGCACTTTCACAAAACCAGATAGTTGAAGCAACTCCCCAGAGTCAAGATATCCAAACCTTTGTCAGTTGCGGTCAAACTATTCCTCAACAGCAAATTGTCATTGTTAATCCTGAAACATTAACTCGCTGTTCATCAGATGAAGTTGGGGAAATTTGGGTATCTGGCTTCAGTGTTGGTAAGGGTTACTGGAATCGAACAGAAGAAACAGAGCAAACATTCCATGCCTATCTGAAAGACACAAAAGTTAGCGAAGCGGGACGAAGTCCGGGGCCCTTTTTACGGACTGGTGACTTAGGCTTTTTGGACAATGGTGAGCTTTTCATTACAGGTAGAGCAAAAGATTTAATTATTATTCGCGGTCGCAATCTTTACCCGCAGGATATCGAATTAACCGCAGAACGCAGCCATTCATCCTTACGTTCCGGTGCTAATGGAGCATTTACAGTAGAGGTTAACAACGAAGAAAGGCTCTTTATTGTACAAGAATTAGAGTTTCGCGCCAAGCCAAATTTAGCAGAAGTAGTTAATGCAATTCGGCAAGCAGTTACTGATGAACATGAAGTACAAGTTTATGCAGTGGTTTTAATTAAACCAGGTAGTATACCCAAAACTTCTAGCGGTAAGATTCAACGTCGTGCAACTCGCGCTCAATTTCAGAATGGCGAACTGAATGTAGTTGAAAGTGACATTCTCAAGATTAGTGATATTGCCAGAAATGAAACTCAATTACAACGTTCTGAACTTTTGGCGCTTTCCCCAAGGGAGTGTCAACCAGTTTTAGAAAGATATCTGATTGAACTCTTGGCGGGAGTACTTTCAATTGCAACAGATGATATTAATCCACAAGAACAATTAAGCACACTGGGACTTGATTCTTTAAAAGTATTTGAGTTGAAAAACCGGATTGAGGTTGATTTAGAGGTAGAAGTATCCGTAGCAGACTTTTTTGAAGGGATGAGTACGCGATCGCTAGCTACAAAGATCCTCGCTCAACTGACAACAGATGCAATACCTTCACTATCCCTTACTCAACAAGAGAAAAACACATCTATTTATCCTCTATCCTTTGCCCAGCAGGGATTATGGTTCATCAATCAGCTAAATCCCGATAGTCCTACATATAATATTCCTATAGTTATTAACTTCAAAGGTTACATTAACTTAACAGCTTTACAAGATAGTCTGAACGAAATTATTAGACGACACGAAGTATTACGCACAAGCTTTACATTGATTGATGGACAACCCGTCCAAGTTGTAAATCAAGCTGTACCTGTAACTTTGACGGTTGAAGATTTGCGTTCTTTATCAAAAAATGAGCGTACCCAAGAAGCCCAACGTTTGGCTATAGAATTCGCACAGCAGCCATTTGATTTATCTGCTCAATCGCTTTTGCGTAGTAAAATTTTACAATTAAATGAAAAAAATTATCAATTGTTGGTGACTCTGCATCATATAATTGCAGATGGTTGGTCTATCGGTATTCTGATTAAAGAATTAGCTGCACTATATGAAGCATTCTCAACAGGCAAAGTTTCTCTGCGTTCGCGCAGCGTGTCGCAGACAGACGCTACGCGTAGCTTGCTTCCCCAAAAGGGTACACCACTTCCTGAATTACCTATTCAGTATAGAGATTTTGTCAATTGGCAACGAAAATGGCTTGATGGCGAACGTACTCAACCGTTATTGACTTATTGGAAACAAAAATTGCAGGGTGAGCTGCCTGTACTGAATTTACCAACTGATCGGGCGCGATCGCCTTTGTCAACCTTCAAAGGTGGTCGAGCGAAATTAGTTCTCTCCCCAACTTTGAGAAAAGAACTAAAGAATTTGAGCCGTCAGCAGGGAGTAACTCTATTTATGACCTTGCTTACAGCCTTCAAAATTTTGCTGTATCGCTACACAGGTCAGACTGATATTGTAGTTGGTTCACCGATAGCCAATCGTAATAGAGCGGAAGTTGATTCATTAATAGGACTTTTTGTCAATGTTTTAGTACTACGTACAGACCTTTCTGGCGACCTGAGTTTTCAAGAGTTGTTAGCGCGGGTGAAGTCAACAGCTCTACAAGCTTATGTTCACCAAGACTTACCTTTTGAGAAGTTAGTAGAGGAACTACAGCCAAGCAGAGACCTGAGCTACAATCCACTATTTCAAGTAATGTTTGTTCTTCAAAATGTTCCAAAACCCAATCTCAGTCTAACTGATGTATCAGTCACCTATGAAGAAGGTGACAACGGCACATCTAAGTTTGATTTGACATTGTTTATGGATGATTCTAAGCAAAGTTTAGTTGCAACTTGCGAGTACAACAGGGATTTATTTAATGCAGATACTATTAACAGGATGCTGGGACATTTCCAGACTTTACTAGAAAGCATAGTTAGCGATCCCGAACAACGTATTTCACAATTGCAACTACTGACACCATCTGAAGTACAACAGTTATTAGTTGAGTGGAATGATACTAAGACAGATTATCCACAAGATAAATGCATTCATCAGTTATTTGAAGCACAGGTAGAGAAAACACCATCTGACATTGCCATCATATTTGAAAACCAACAACTAACCTACCGAGAGTTAAACAATCGGGCAAATCAACTAGGGCATTACTTACAAAAACAAGGTGTTAAACCAGACACAGTTATTGGAATTTGCATGGAACGTTCACCAGAAATGGTGGTAGGGCTATTAGCCATCCTTAAAGCAGGTGGAGCTTACTTGCCCTTAGATCCTGCACACCCAAAAGAACGCTTAGCCTCCATCTTAGAAGATACCCAAAGTATAGTGCTGTTAACTAAGCAGAGGTGGATACAGGAATTGCCGACTGGTGAAACCAAGGTAATTTGTTTAGATATTGACTGGGAAAGAATTACTCAAGAGAGTTCAGAGAATGTTATTAGTAATGCATATTCTGCAAATCTAGCTTACGTAATCTACACCTCTGGCTCTAGTGGTAAACCAAAGGGCACTATGATTCCTCACCAGGCAATTTGTAATCATATGTTTTGGATGCAAACGGAGTTTCCTCTGACTGAAAAAGACAAAGTTCTACAGAAAACTCCATTTAGCTTTGATGCTTCAATTTGGGAGTTCTACGCACCCTTGCTAGCAGGAGCACAGTTAATCATAGCTCAACCAAATGGACATCAGGACAGTGCTTATCTAATAAAGATAATTGCTGATCAACAGGTGACTACTGTCCAATTTGTTCCACCCTTGCTGCAAATGCTACTTTCTCAGGGAGGGTTGGAAACTTGCAAATCTCTTAAACGTGTATTTTGCGGTGGCGAGGCTTTAGCTGTTTCTCTGCAAGAGCTCTTTTTTGCTCATTTGGATGCCGATTTGCACAATCTCTATGGGCCGACGGAAACTTGCATTGATGCCACATTGTGGACTTGTAAGCATGGAAACCAACAAGTTGTGCCCATCGGTCGTCCGATTGCCAATATGCAAGTTTATATTCTCAACCAGCAATTTCAGTCAGTGCCAATTGGAGTTCCGGGCGAACTATACATTGGAGGTGCTGGTTTAGCGCGAGGTTATTTGAATAGACCAGAACTCACATCTGAAAAATTTATCCCCAATCCCTTCTGTAACGAGCCGGGAGCGCGATTGTATAAAACAGGAGACTTGGTTCGCTATCGGTTAGATGGAAATCTAGAGTTCCTGGGGCGGATTGACCATCAGGTGAAAGTGCGGGGCTATCGTGTTGAACTTGGAGAGATTGAAGCTTTATTGAAGCAACATCCACAGGTACGAGAAACAGTGGTAGTAGCTAGAAAAGATATACCGAATGAGTGTCGCCTGGTTGCATATCTAGTTACCTATAAAAAAGCTATACTTTCTGTTAATGAATTACGGGGTTTTCTCAAGGAGAAACTACCTGAATATATGCTTCCTTCTGCTTTTGTCATGTTAGATACTCTACCTTTAACTCCTAATGGTAAAGTAGACCGTCGTGCATTAAGAGCACCTGAAAATCTACGTCCAGAATTAACAGCACCTTTTCAGGCACCTCAATCTGATATAGAGAAAATTATTGCTCAGGCTTGGCAAGAGGTTTTACATCTAGAAAAAGTAGGAATTAATGATAATTTCTTTGACCTTGGAGGTCATTCATTGCTGATAGTAGAGCTAAATCATAAACTTAAAAAAGATTTAAGTAAAGACATATCAATTGTAGAAATATTTCAAAATCCTACTATTAATTTGTTAGCAGAATATTTAAAACAAAGATTCAAGCCTCAATCTTTTTTGGAACCAATAAATAATAGAGTTAAAAAACGAAGACAAATGTCTACACAGCAAAAAGAAATATGGATTAGGCGACAAAACAAAAAATAGTAAACATTATATTCTACGTATAGTATGACTAAAATGATATTTACTTCACTAATAAAGGATGTAGGATGATGAAAGTTGAACCATTAGGCATTACTACTGCTAATGTAGTTTATGCTAACAATGAATATCGGGATATTTTAGAATTAACAACACAGGAAGTTTTTCAATTATTCAAATCATGTGGTGTAATTTTGTTTCGAGGATTTGAAGTTAATTATGAGCAGATGAAAAAGTTTTCTGCACAATTTAGTGATAGATATGTCATAGATCCAACTAGAGAAAATAGTTATGTTGACGGTTCTTTTGTTCAGCTTGTAGATGGTGGAACGCATCCTCTTGATCCTCATTGTGAAAATGCTAGTAGTCCTTTTGTCTCTGATGTGATTTGGTTTTGTTGTGATGTGCCTATAGAAGGGGGTGAAACGTTATTCTGGAACGGTGTACAGGTTTGGAAAGAGTTGAGTGAGCAAGTAAAGCAACTATTTCTTCATAAAAAAGTCAAGTATAGACATGATGTGTCAGTTGAGCAGTGGAAATTATTTTTAGGAGCAGACAGTACTATCGTTGATCTTAAGCTGCTGCTGGACAATATTGAAGGAGTAAAGTATTGGATTAATGATGATGAATCTTTTTATATGGAATATATTTGTTCCGCTGTAAAAAAACCAAATTTTGATCAGGAACTTGCATTTGCTAATTCGGTATTGTTCGAGTATGAACAACAAAAAATTTCTTTAGAAGATGGTTCAGCAATTCCTGATGCAGTCATTGCAGAAATCAAGGATATTATGAATAGATTAACTGAAGAAATACCGTGGCAACATGGGGACTTGGCAATGATTGATAATTCAAAGTTTTTGCACGGTCGCCCAGAATTGAAAGATGCTGATGGTAAACGAAAAATTTTTGTAACCCAAACTAACTTTTAAATTGAGTAACAATTTGGAATTTGTCAAAAATGCTTACTAGCACTTCTCGTCCTTGGCAGTTATTGCTACTTTCTGCACAAACTGACTCAGAACTAAAAACTGCTACCGTAAACCTTACAGATTATTTGAGACAGCATCGTGACTTAAACCTTGCGGATGTTGCTCAAACATTACAATGCGAACAACAAGCTTTTAAGCATCGGCGGACAGTTGTTTGTCGGGATATAGAAGATGCTCTAGTTGCATTTGCAGATCCCAAGCGGGTACTTACCAACATCCAAGAAACACAAGAACGTTCTGTAGCTTTTATGTTTCCTGGACTTGGTACTCACTACGTTAACATGGCTCTTGAACTTTACCAGGTTGAACCTGTGTTTCGCGTCTGTGTTGACTACTGTTGTGAATTTCTTAAACCCCTTCTCGGTCAAGATTTGCGAGATGTAATCTATCCAAATAGAGCTTCTCAACAAGACCAGCAGTCGCCACAAGAAAATTCTCAGGGTTTGGATTTGCGAAAAATGTTAGGTCGCAGCCAAACACAAACGGATACAAAGATGGTAACTGCAACATCTTTACTCAATCAAACTCACCTCGCTCAACCAGCCATTTTTGTTATTGAATATGCCTTAGCACAGCTATTGGTATCCTGGGGAATTCGTCCGGCGGCAATGATTGGCTACAGCATTGGTGAATATGTAGCAGCGACTATAGCAGAAGTTTTATCTTTGGACGAAGGTTTAAAACTAATTGCTACTAGAGCACAAATGATTCAAAAGTTGCCAAATGGAGCTATGCTTGCAGTTCCACTTTCGCAAACAGAGATATTTCCCCTACTCAATGACAAACTCTCACTTTCTGCGGTCAATGGCCCATCTATGGGTGTAATCGCAGGTGAAACTGATGCTATAGAAGCTTTAGAACAACAATTAACTCATAAAGGTTTAGCTTGTCGTTGTCTGGAAACTTCTCATGCTTTTCACTCTCAGATGATGGAGGGTGCTAGTTATGGTTTACATGAGTTAGTAACAACATTTAACCTGCAAGCACCAAAAATTCCTTATATATCTAACGTTACAGGAACTTGGATAACAACAGCATCAGCTACAAATCCCGATTATTGGGTTAAGCATATGTGTCAACCCGTATTATTTTCTCGGGGTATACAACAGTTGTGGAAACAACAATATCCAATTTTATTGGAAGTAGGTCCTGGACAGACTCTAGGTAGCTTTGCGCTGCAATGTATAGAAGATAATCCGACGGTTAGTCAGATTATCTTGCCTTCTCTGAGATATTCCTACGATCGCAAACCAGATTTAGCATTCTTACTGAAAACATTAGGTCGACTGTGGTTAGCAGGAGTGCAAATAGATTGGGCAGGATTTGTATCGGCTCAATAAGTTGGGGTAGGCAGAGGGCAGAAGACAGAAGGGAAGAGCTTTTTGGGCAACTTTACTTTTCGTTACATATTTTGTTTTTTTTACGCTGTTCTACTTACATATTGAGAAATCCACGATTATATTATGTCAGAAAAACTGATAGTACCGAAACCTACACTTTCTACAATCGATGCAGGAGCTTTGATTGTTGGAATGGTGGTGGGTGTAGGTATTTTTGAAACGCCAAGTTTAGTAGCAGCAAATGCCCAAACTGCTGGGATTACTATATTTGCATGGTTTTTGGGCGGAGTCATGTCTTTGATTGGTGCCTTGTGCTACGCGGAGTTAGCCACAGCCTATCCTGATGCGGGTGGTACTTATTATTACCTACTGCGAGCTTTCGGAAAGAATTTAGCCTTTCTGTTTGCTTGGGCGCGGATGGCGATAATTCAGACAGGCTCGATCGCCCTGCTAGCATTTGTATTTGGTGATTATGCTTCCCAGATGTTACCTTTAGGGAAGTTTTCCTCGGCATTGTATGCTTGTGGAGCGATCGCACTGTTGACAGTTGTAAATCTAGTCGGCTTAAAGCAAGGTAAACGGGTGCAAAACTGGTTAACAGTAGCAAAAGTTTTGGGATTGCTATTGGTGATTGTTGCTGCAATCATTCTCGCAACTCCACAAACTGGGAATGAAGCGATGCTGCAAAGCGGCCACCTTGTAACGAACGCATCTAGCAATCAAACAGGTAATTTTGGTTTGGCGATGGTATTTGTCTTGCTTACCTATGGCGGTTGGAATGAAGCTGCATATATTTCCGCTGAGGTAAGAGAAGCCAAACGAAATATGGTATTGGTATTATTAGGAAGTATCATTATCATTACAGTCATATATTTATTAATTAACTTTGCTTACTTGCACGGCTTGGGACTAGTAGCAATGCAAGTATCCAAAGCACCAGCAGCCGAATTAATGCGTCGTGCTTGGGGAAATAATGGTGCAATCTTTGTGAGCTTATTAATAGCAGTCTCTGCCTTGGGCACAGCTAACGCCACTATTTTTACCGGAGCGCGGACTAACTATGCTTTAGGGCGAGACTTTCCAGTGCTGGGATTTTTGGGAAAGTGGGGACATCGCACCTCTTCACCTAGCAACGCCCTGATTTTGCAAAGTGCGATCGCCATCCTTCTAGTAGTCTATGGTGCAATCCAACGTAAAGGCTTTAGCACAATGGTAGATTATACTGCCCCCGTCTTCTGGTTTTTTTTCCTACTCTCAGGGGCCAGCCTCTTAGTTCTGCGCTTCCGGGAACCAGAAACACAACGCCCCTTCCGAGTCCCCCTTTACCCTGTGATTCCCTTACTTTTTTGTGCAGTGTGCGGGTACATGCTGCACTCTAGCCTTGCTTACACGGGTTCCGGTGCGCGTCTGGGAATCGTAGTTTTGCTTACGGGCATACCTGTATTACTGCTTAACTACCGCACCTCCCGTAGGCAGCAGCATCCAGATATCAAAGAAAGAGAAAAAGTTTAAATATGTCTCTTGGTAAAATTACACTCCTAATGTTCCAAGTTTATATTAATTTGAGAAAAATATCATGCCAGTAAACTCACTGTTAAAAATGTTTCTTCTCACCATGAGTTCAGGTAGCCTCTTGCTTGCAGGTTGTAGCCAAGAAACAGTTTCCCAACTCAACACCGACCCCGCAACAACAAACCCCAATACCTTACAAGTTCAGCAATCTACGCCCGAAGCTAAACCCAGCGAAAAAGAACCAGATGCAGGGTACACGCCCACACCGCAAGCAATAGTAGATCAAATGCTGAAAATAGCGAAGGTAGGTAAAGATGATATACTTTACGACCTCGGTAGCGGCGATGGCAGAATTCCCATCACTGCGGCGAAAAAGTTTGGTACTCGCAGTACTGGTATAGAGATCCGCCCGGAACTCGTCAAAAAAGCGAATGAGAATGCTAAAAATGCAGGTGTAACCGATAAAGTCAAGATTCTTCAGCAGGATTTATTCAAGAGTAACTTTAGCGACGCAACAGTTGTGACTCTGTACTTGGGAGACGATGTTAACATCAGACTGAGACCACAACTATTCAAGCAACTCAAACCTGGTACTCGTGTAGTATCTTTCCAGCATCATATGGGGGACTGGGTAGACTATGAATATGAAGGCTACCCAAAGTGTAATCCTGAAGATAACTGTAGTCAAGAAGATAAGTGTAGTCTGATTTATATGTGGAAGATTCCAGAAAAAGTGCCAGAAAATTTGTGACCCGATCCTAACATCGATTCCCTGCGTTTTAAATAGCAAAGTTTTTGAACTACAGGGGTAATGTGACCCAAGTCAAACTGTTAGCGTTTTATAGGATAATGAATTGAAGTTATGAACATTCAAACAGTAGGTGTTGTCGGTGCGGGCGTAATGGGGATAGGAGTTGCACAAAACCTCGCTCAAACAGGCCATCAAGTTATCCTAGTAGATATTTCAGAAAATATCCTAGATAAAGCTAAACACGAAATCAGGAATAATATCCGCTTTCAGACTTTTTTCAACAAAAGCGATAACACAGAGACTCTAGATAATGTTCTTAACAGAATTGAATTCTCAAAAAACTATAAAATTTTAGAAAATGCAGATTTTGTAGTTGAAAATGTCACTGAAAAATGGGATATTAAAAAAGAAGTGTATCCCCTTCTAGATTCTATTTGCCCAACAGATTGCGTATTCGCCGCTAACACCTCAGCAATTCCCATTACCCGCATTGCTTCAGTCACCAAACGGGCCGATAAAGTTGTTGGTATCCACTTTATGAATCCTGTACCAATGAAGCCGATGGTGGAGATGATTCGTGGATATCATACCTCTGAGTCAACAATTGATACAGCAAAACAAATGCTGACTCAAATGGGTAAAGAATGCATCATTGTCAATGATTCACCAGGTTTTGTTTCCAACCGCGTGTTGATGTTAACTATTAACGAAGCTATTTTTCTGTTGCAAGACCAGGTTGCTACAGCAGAAGATGTGGACAAAATCTTTAAAGGCTGCTTTGGTCACAAAATGGGGCCTTTAGAAACAGCAGATTTGATTGGACTAGACACCATTTTATTTTCTATCGAAGTCTTGTACGAAAACTTTAACGATAGTAAGTATAGACCATGCTCTTTACTCAAAAAAATGGTAGATGCAGGATTACATGGTAGAAAAAGTGGGAAAGGGTTTTATATCTATCAATAAATAGGAATAATTAAAAATAATGAACGAAATTCAAGTTAAAATCAAAACTTTTCTTTCCAAATTTTTTGGCAATCATGACTTACAGAAAGATGAAGACATTTTTGCTCTAGGTTTTGTCAACTCTATGTTTGCAATGCAACTTGTTTTATTTGTAGAACAAGAGTTCCAGATTGTTATTGAAAATGAAGACTTAGAGTTTGAAAATTTCCGGACAATTAACTCTATTACTAATTTAGTTGAGCGTAAGACTGCTGTAATAATTCATATATAAATGAATGATCAACCGACATTCATTATGGCAATAGTCAGAAAGCAGGGCAAAACTTCCAGTTACAGAAGCTAAAAATGTTGGAGTGTTTATGAAAATTCAAGCTAGGGAATCAATTGTAAAAATCAATAATCCTAGTACAAAGCAGTTTTTAGAGATATGGAAGCAATATCAGCCTTTTTTAATTGAGGATGTTGCTGAACATTGGGATGCTTGTAATAATTGGTCTAATGATTATCTGATAAAACACTGTGGAAAGAAAATGATTTCTATATGGTTTTTTCAAAAAGGTTTTTTGGGTGATTATAAAAAGTTTGCTTATGATAATGGTTCTTATTACATAAAAGAGATGCAATACAAGGAGTATATAAAGGATATAGAAGATAGAGTTAATGAAAAGAATAATGATGATATAGGATGTTATTCAAATGAGATAGATTTTGAAGATCGCTTTCCTGAACTTGTTGGAGATGTTACTTATCCAAAATACTTAAATAGAAAGCCATGGGTTAACTTATGGCATGGTTTCTCAAATAAAAATTTTACTTCAGCTAGTACCCTTCACTTTGACCGAGTACATAATATTTATGCTCAAATTCGAGGGAGAAAAAGATTTCTTTTATTTCCTCCTTCAAATTATCTATCATTTTATCCACCTCTTGAGGATAGTTCTGGCATAGGACATAATAGCAAAGTAAATCCGGATTTGCTCCAATTGGAATTCTTTCCAAAATTTCCTTGGCAAGAAAGAATAGAAGTTATACTTCAACCGGGAGAAATACTCTATATACCACCTTTTTGGTGGCATCATGTTACAGCAATAGATGAGAATATATCATTATCATTTTGGTATGATCTTAAAATTCAAGATTTTTTCAAACAAAAAAATATGTTACAAGTTTTTTTAAACATCGCACCTCCTTATCTTCGTCATGCAATTTCTGGAGGATCTCTAAAGCATACTATAGACTTATTTAAAGGTCTTATCTCATAGATTGTTTTTATATTTTCGTATGAAAATAGGTAGTGATTCATAGTAATGATTTATTGTTGTAAAGAGGCATTATAGTGATAAACAAAATACCAGACTAGTACAGCTTGGCGTAAATAAACATACCCTTCGGGTTCACCAGTCGCCTGCGGAGGGAAACCCTCCCGCAGCGCTGATTCACCATTTCAAATGGCGCAAGAGCTTGAAATACAATTCTTTTGACTTTTGACTTCCGCCTTGCGGTACTAGCCATCATTAAATTTGTTATCTCAAGAGAGAATACGGAGATTGATAATTTCAGAACGATAAACTCTATTCATGAAACTAGAACTATCTACTCAACAAAAAAACGCTAAAGCTGAATTTCAAGCTTTTGTTAATGAGGAAATATGTCCTCATGCTGGCGAATGGGATAGAAAAGAATTTACTCCGCCAGAACTAATTAAGAAAACAGCTCAACGTGGTTTCCTCGGTGCCATATTACCTCAAGAATATGGCGGTCAAGGAATGGATATGATTACCTATGGCATTCTCAACGAGGAAATTGGACGGGGATGTTCTTCTATTAGGAGTTTGCTGACGGTTCACAACATGGTTGCTCATGCTTTATGTAAATGGGGTAATAAGTCTCAAAAACAGTATTGGCTTCCTAAATTTGCATCTGGAGAAATCATAGCTGCTTTTGCGTTAAGCGAACCTAATGTAGGTAGCGATGCAAAAAGTGTAGAAACAATAGCAACACTTACTGGTGATGTTTATATCTTAAATGGGCAAAAGAAATGGATAACCTATGGTCAAGTAGCAGATATATTTTTAGTCTTTGCTAAATGTGAGGGTAAACCTACTGCTTTTTTAGTTGAAAAAAATAGTCCAGGACTGTCAGTCAAACCCATGTCTGGAATCTTAGGTGTTAGGGCTTCAATGTCAGCAGAATTGCAGTTTAATAACTGTCACGTTTCTTTAGAAAATTTAGTAGGTAAATTAGATTTTGGATTTTCCTACATTGCTTCTAGTGCGCTTGATTATGGTAGATATAGTGTAGCCTCGGGATGTGTAGGTATTGCTCAAGCTTGTTTAGAAGCTTGTATCAAGTATACAAACGAGCGAAAACAGTTTGGTGTTTACCTTAAAGAACATCAATTAATTCGTCAAAAGATTACTCAGATGATAACTAACACCAAAGCAGCAAGATTGTTATATTATCAAGCTGGTTATCTCAAAGATATTAACGACCCAAACTCGATTATAGAGACTTCAAGTAAGAGTTACAGATTGCCATTGAAAATGAGGACTTAGATTTTGAAAAGAAAATTTTCAGACAATAAATTCTATCGCCAATTTAATTGAACGTAAAACTGCTCTCATAATTAATTCATAGATGAATAAAAAACATTCATTCTATATGGTGATAGCGATAAAGCAGCGCCAGTTTTTCAGTTAAAGCAAATTAAGGATGTTAGAGTTTTTATGGAAAGTCAAGTTCGCAAATCGATTTTAAAAATTAAAAATCCTAGTCTCAAGCAATTTTTAGAAATGTGGAAGCAATATCAGCCTTTTTTAATTGAAGATGTTGCTAAATATTGGCATGCTTGTAATAATTGGTCTAATGATTATCTGATAAAATACTGTGGAAATAATGTGATTCATGTAGAAGTTTCTCAAAAAGATTTTTTGGATGATTATAAGAACTTTGCTTATGATGATGCTGATGATTGTGTAGATGAAAAAAAAATGAAATACAAGGAGTATATAAAGCACGTAGAAGATAAAGTTAATGAAAATCAGAATGATGATTTAGGATATTATTTAACAGGGGAACTTTTTGAAAAGTCTTTTCCTGAAATTATTGGAGACGTAACCTATCCAGAATACTTAAACAGGAAGCCATTAGTTAGCTACTGGCATGGTTTCTCGAGTAAAAATTTTTCTTCAACTACTGTCCTTCATTTTGACGGATTTCATAATATTTTTGTTCAAATTCGAGGTAGAAAAAAAATACTTTTATATCCTCCTTCAAATTATTTATCATTTTATCCACCTCTTGAGGATAGTCATGGTTTAGCAGATTATAGTAAGGTAGATCCAAATCACCCCAATTTGGAATTATTTCCAAAGTTTCCTTGGCAAGAAAGAATGGAAGTTGTACTTCAACCGGGAGAAATGCTCTACATACCACCTTATTGGTGGCATTATGTAACAGCAGTAGATGAGAATATATCATTATCATTTTTCTACGATGTTACAATTCAAGATTATTTCAGGCAAAAAAATATGTTCTCAGTTTTTTTAAACATCGCACCTCATTATCTATATCATGCAATCTCTTCTAAAGACGGTCTACGGACTTCTATAGCTCTGATCAAATCTATTATCTTACCGGGTAGTTTCACACAGAACATTGAGCAGAAAAACTCCAACAAATACAAGTAAACCATTGAGATATATTTAGCACGGAAATCAACTGAGCTTTTGATTTAGCTACAAGCAGCTAATAAATCATAGCTGATAGCTGAGCGCTCAAAGTATAAGACACCAAAGATAGAGAAATCAATATATGATTAATACTCAAAAACAAAACTTAAATAGCAAGCAAAAAGACAAAAAAGTTATTAAATGTGTCGTTTGGGATTTAGATAATACCTTATGGCAGGGAGTTTTGCTAGAAGATCAGAAAGTCTCTTTGCGAAAAAACATAATAAATCTTATTCAAACTTTAGATAATCGTGGTATCCTACAATCTATAGCTAGTAAGAATGATTATGCTACAACAATAGCTAAACTAGAAGAGCTTGGTTTAAAAGAGTATTTCTTATATCCCCAAATAAATTGGAATTCTAAGGCTTCTTCTTTACAAGAAATTGCGAAGTTACTTAATATTGGTATAGATGCGATTGCATTTATCGACGATCAATTATTTGAACTAGAAGAAGTTAAATTTACCTTTCCAGAAATTCTGTGCATAAATGCAGATGAAATAGGCAATATTTTAGATATGCCAATCATGAATCCTCGTTTTATTACAGATGATTCACGAATTAGAAGGTTGATGTATATTAGTGATATCGAGCGTCAAAATGCAGAAAAAGAATTTGTTGGCACAACAGACAAATTCTTGTCTACTCTCAATATGAATTTTACTATCTCTTCTGCTCAAGAAGAGGACTTACAGCGTGCAGAAGAATTAACACTACGAACCAACCAATTAAATACAACTGGTTATACCTACTCCTATGACGAACTCAATCATTTTCGCCAATCAGAAAATCATAAACTACTAATTGCAAGTCTGGAAGATAAGTATGGAAGCTACGGTAAAATAGGTTTAATTCTCATTGAATGTCAGCCTCAGTCATGGACGATAAAGCTTTTGCTGATGTCTTGTCGCGTTATGTCGAGAGGAGTTGGCACAATTATGTTGAATCATGTCATGAGTCTGGCTAAAAGCAATGATGTTCGTCTTTTGGCAGAGTTTGTACCAAACGATCGCAACAGAATGATGTATATATCTTATAAATTTACAGGTTTTAAAGAAATTGAGAATAATGGCAATTCTGTTATTTTGGAAAATGATTTAACTCGAATTCAGGCTATTCCTGCTTATGTAAAATTTCAGGTGATTGATTGAGTTTTACAATTTCTTTTGAAGATGCACTGAATTTTGATGAAACGAACTGAAGAGGCGCAGAGAACGCAGAGCAAGAGAGAAGATAATGATTTAGTGCAACTTTAGAGAGAATTGGGATTCGATTTTAAATTTAGTTTTAAGCCAGTGAAAGCAATAAAGGTTTAATAAGATGAATAAACAAGATGATACTGAAAAAGTTTATGAATTAATGGAAGGAGTTGCTATTATCGGGATGGCTGGCCGTTTTCCAGGAGCCGTCAGTATAGAATCTTTTTGGCAAAATTTACAAGATGGCGTGGAGTCATTATCTTTATTTACAGATGAAGAGTTAATAGCTGTTGGTGTACCTTCGGCGTTAATAAGTAATAGTAATTATGTCAAACTTGGCGGTGTTTTAGAAAATATCGATTTATTTGATGCTGCATTCTTTGACCTAAATCCGAAAGAAGCGGAAGTCACAGATCCTCAACATCGCCTATTTTTGGAATGCGCTTGGTCAGCTTTGGAAAATGCTGGGTATGACTCCACTAAGTGTGAAAGTAGAATTGGGGTCTATGCTGGTGCTAGCTTAAATAACTATTTCTATTTTGATTTAAACAATGATCAAATAGGATCGGCGCAATTATATCAAAAGATAATTGGAAATGATAAAGGGTTTCTCTCTACCCGTGTTTCTTATAAATTAAATCTCACAGGGCCAAGTATTACAGTTCAAACAGCTTGTTCTACATCATTAGTTGCTACTACCCTCGCGTGCCAAAGTTTGCAAAATTATCAATGTGATATGGCTTTGGCGGGAGGGGTTTCTATCCGATTGCCTCAAAAAACTGGTTATTTATATGAACCAGGAGGGCCACTATCTCCTGATGGTCGTTGTCATGCTTTTGATGCTGCGGCGCAGGGAACAACTGTTGGTAATGGTGTGGGGATAGTTGTTCTCAAACGAGTCAGAGATGCGATCGCAGATGGCGATTGCATATATGCTGTCATTAAAGGTGCGGCAATTAACAACGACGGTTCGATGAAAGTTGGCTACACAGCGCCTAGTGTAGATGGTCAAGCAGAAGCGATCGCTGAAGCGGTAATGTTAGCAGAGGTAGAACCGCAGACAATCAGCTATATTGAAGCTCATGGTAGCGGTACAGCTTTGGGCGATCCGATTGAAATTGCTGCCCTGACTAAAGTTTTTCGTGCTAGTACCGAGAAAAAGAATTTCTGCGCCATTGGTTCAGTCAAAACGAATATTGGTCATTTAGATGCCGCCGCCGGAGTTGCAGGATTAATCAAGACGGCATTGGCTCTCAAGCATCAGTTAATTCCGCCAAGCTTAAACTTTGAACAGCCTAATCCTCAAATTGATTTTGCCAATAGTCCTTTTTACGTCAACACCAAGTTAACTGCATGGAAAACAGGCTCGACTCCCCGCCGTGCGGGTGTTAGCTCTTTAGGAATGGGCGGAACCAATACCCACGTAGTTCTAGAAGAAGCCCCAACCCTTCCAGCTTCTAGTGCTTCCCGTCCTTGGCAATTGTTAGTAGTTTCTGCAAAAACCGAGTCTGCGTTAGAAACTGCCACGCAGAATCTAAGCCAACATCTGATGCTACATCCCGATTTGAATCTTGCAGATGTAGCTTATACCTTGCAAGTGGGGCGTAGAGACTTTAATTATCGGCAAATATTAGTTTGCTTCGATGCCCAAGATGCGATTAAGGCATTGAATCAGCCAGCCTCAGAACGAGTTATAACTCAATTTCAAGAGTCAGGAACTCGCTCCGTTGCTTTCATTTTTCCTGGACGAGGTGCGCTGTATACAGATATGGGCAAAGAACTCTACGAAACTGAGCCGATGTTCCGCAAGCAGGTAGAAAAGTGCTGCCTCATATTAAAACCACATCTAGAGTTAGATTTGCGATCGGTAATTTATCCCAGCGAATCTGAGCAGGAAACCGCATTAGAGAAACTCCAACAAACTTGCTTTGTTCAGAGTGCCCTGTTTGTCATTGAGTATGCCTTGGCTCAGTTGTGGATGTCCTGGGGTGTTTCCCCTCAAGCAATGATTGGGCAAGGTGTTGGAGAATACGTTGTTGCCACTTTAGCCGGAGTTTTTCCCCTTGAAGATGCCCTTGCACTAGTGGTCAATGAATCTTCCACAGAGTTGTTACAAAAAGTCCAACTCAATCCTCCAACAATTCCATTTATATCTAATGTTAGTAGCACTTGGATTACTCAAACTGAAGCAATAGACCCTAACTATTGGGCACACATACAGCAACCAAGACATTTTAATGAAGGAATTGCAGAGTTACTCAAAGACAATCAGCGGATTCTACTAGAAGTTGGTTGTGGAGAGACTTTCAGTCCTGAAGAATTAACTGTGCTGACCTCAATACCCCATCCTCACGAACAGCATTCAGATGTAGCATTTTTACTTAACACCTTGGGTCGCCTATGGATGTTGGGAATCAAGATAGATTGGTCAAGTTTTTACGCCAATGAACGTCGTCATCGCCTCCCCTTACCAACCTATCCCTTTGAGCGTCAGCGTTATTGGATTGAGTCATCAGCCTCGCAAAAATCGTTAGATCAAAATCCTCTAAGTCATCCCGTTGAAAATCAGCGTTACTCTATTGAGCTAGATTCCTCATCCACTTCAGATACAGCATCACAACAATCATTAGAGAAAAAGCCAAATATCGCTGACTGGTTTTATATTCCAGTATGGAAACAATCCATACCACTTGAGTTTTTTCAAGGAAAAGAACCGAGCAAACAAAAGTTGCGTTGCTTAGTCTTTGTGGATAACTATGGAGTAGGAACTGAATTTGCCAAACGACTTGAGCAACAGAGTCAAGATGTCATCACTGTGCAGGTGGGCGAACAGTTTAGTAAGCTCGATGACCGGATGTATGTCATCAATCCCCAACAACCAGATGACTATGATGCCTTGCTTCAAGAACTTCAAAAGCAGGATTTTAAGCCAAATACAATTGCCCACTTTTGGAGCGTTACACCAAATGATACTTTGCTCAACAACGAGCTAGGATTATTTGAAGATTACCAGCATTTTGGTTTCTATAGCCTGTTGTTTTTAGCACAAGCAATCGGAAAACAAGATATTTGGGATTCTCTCAAGCTGATAGTTGTCACCAGCAATGTCCATAATGTAACTGCCGATGAAAATTTATGCCCACAAAAGGCTACGGTATTAGGGCCATGCAAAGTAATTCCCAAGGAATATCGAAATATTAATTGCAGTAGTGTTGATTTAGTTATGCATTCTGCTCAAACTCCTTTATCTAAAAAACTCATAGATAATTTGGTAGCAGAATTCACACTGCAACAGACTAATGAAATAGTTGCCTACCGTGGAACTCAGCGTTGGATTCAAACCTTTGAAGCAGTCCCATTAGATGACCGCATTGCAGGCAAAACTAAGTTAAGAGAAGGTGGAGTTTACTTAATTACTGGTGGACTCGGTGGTATTGGTTTAGTATTAGCAGAACATCTAGCAAAGACGCTACAAGCTAAGTTAATACTCATCGGACGAAGGGGACTACCGGAACGCTCTGAGTGGGAACAATGGCTAGAAACTCATGATAGCCAAAATTCTATCAGTCGTCAGATACAAAAAGTGCGATCGCTTGAGGAATTAGGGGCAGAGGTTGAAGTTAAAAGTGCCGATGTGACTAATTCCGAACAAATGCAGGCAGTAATTACTCAAGCATTCCAAAAATTCGGTCAAATTAATGGCGTAATCCATGCGGCTGGGATTGCGGGTGGTGGTGTTACCCAACTCAAGACGCGGGATATAGCAACCAATGTCTTAGCACCGAAAGTGAAAGGAACATTAATCTTGGAGGAGGTTTTAAAGAATATAAATCTAGATTTCTTGGTGCTTTGTTCATCTGGAACCTCTATTTTGGGTGAATTTGGACAGATAGATTATTGTGCAGCCAATGCCTTTCTAGATGCTTATGCCCACAGTTATACTTCCACATCTGGTCAATTAACAGTATCAATCAGCTGGGATGTTTGGCAAGAAGTTGGGCTGGCAGTGGAAACTGTATTACCAGATAAAATTAAACAGGAGCGCGACAAAATTCTCAAAAAAGGAATATTACCTCAAGAAGGAATCGATGCTTTTAATCGCATTCTGCAAAACAGACTGCCTCATATGATTGTTTCAACACAAGACTTCCCAACTTTAATTAAGCAGAATAACTCTCCCCAGTATTTGCAAGAGCAATTAACGCTTTTGGAGTCAAAATTATCTTCAGTCAATCTCTCCAAAGCAAATCATCCCCGCCCTAATTTAGGCAATGATTACATCGCTCCCGAAAACGAAATCGAGCAAATGCTGGCTGACATTTGGCAAGAAATTCTGGGAATTGACAAGATAGGTATTCACGACAACTTTTTTGAGTTGGGAGGAAATTCTATCAACACGATTCAAATTGCTGCCAAAGCTAACCAAGCAGGTTTGAAGTTGACATCTCAACAGTTTTTTCATTACCAAACAATTGCTGAATTAGCGACAGACTTATGCATTAGTCAAACTACCCAACCCGAACAGAGGTTAGGAACAGAAGGGTTGCAACTCACACCGATTCAGCATCAGTTCCTTGAACATAATCAGCCCGATATACACCATTGTAACCAGTCTTTACTGCTGGAAATACAGCAAGCGTGCGATCGCAATTTATTAGAGCAGGCTTTACAGCATTTGATTGAACATCATGACGTATTTCGCCTGCGTTTTATCCAAAAAGAATCTGCTTGGCAACAAATTTATGCTAGTTCTAATGATACTATTGAATTTAAACATGTAGATTTATCGGTACTACCAAAAATTGAACGAAAACTTGCTATTGAATCTGTAGCTGCGGAACTAGAAACAAGTTTGAACTTATTTGAGGGGCCACTTGTACGGTTTGCCTTCTTTGACTTAATACCACAGCAAACTAGCTACTTACTAATTATCATTCACCACCTAGCAGTTGATACTGTCTCTTGGCAAATTTTGCTAGAAGACTTGCAAACAGCTTATCAGCAAATCATTCAAGGTCAGGCGATACATTTGCCATCTTGTACTACTTCATATATGCAGTGGGCACAATACCTACATGAATATGCTGAATCTTCAGAAATGATCCCAGAACGGGATTATTGGCTCCAAGAAATGCAAAAACCATTTAGCCACTTACCCGTTGACTATTCAACAGGTGACAATACAGTAGCTAATGTAGATATAGTATCCGTCTGTCTCAATAAAAAAGAGACAAAAACTTTATTAGAAGAGATACACAAAGCCTATAATACTCAAATTGATGAAGTGTTACTCACAGCTTTAGTGCAAGCTTTTGCAACATGGACAGGAGAACAAAGATTGTGGGTAGATATCAGAGTTAATAGTCGAAAGGCAATCTTTAAAGATGTAAATTTATCTCGTACAGTTGGTTTATTCACAACTTGCTTTCCAGTTATTTTGGATATTACCAAATCTTCCGATCCAGGAACTTCATTAATAACAATAAAAGAATATTTGCGTAGTATTCACAATAGTGGGATTGGTTATGGCATCCTAAATTACTTAAGCAATAAGCAGGAAAAGCAAGCGAAACTGCAAGGTTTTCCGAAAACTGAAGTGAGTTTCAATTACTTCGGCGAGTATGACCAAATGGTTTCAGAATCGTCTTTATTTGGTAAACCAAATAAATCTCAAGGTATCAATTCCAGCACACCCAAGAATCTATTTTATTTGTTAGAGATTAATGCAATTGTTCTTAACAAAGAATTGCAATTTTCTTGGAAGTATAGTCAAGCTATTTACCGCCGAGAAACAATTGAGAAATTGGCTGATGATTTTATAAAAGTACTGCGCTCTCTGATGATTGACTGTCAATCTGTAGAAGCAGAAAGATATACACCATCTGACTTCCCTAGAGCCAAATTGAACCAACAGCAATTGGATAATTTACTATTAAAAATTAACCAAAAGAGGTAGAGAACAGCCAAATGAACACAAAAACTATTGAAGACATATACGAACTAACGCCTGTACAAAAGGGGATGTTATTCCACTGTTTGTTTGATAGTGAATTATCCTTATATTTTTTCCAGCATATCTTTATTGTGCGTGGCAATCTTAACATAGAGGTCTTTGAAAAAGCTTGGCAACTAGTAATGGATCGGCATCACATTTTACGGACTGGGTTTTATTGGGAAGAAATTGAAAATCCACTACAAATTGTGTACAACCAAGTAGAAGTGCCCCTAAATCTCCATGACTGGTCTAATATAAATTCAGTTGAACAAGAAGCGCAATTTCAGTCTTTTCTTTTAAGCGATCGCAAAAAAAGTTTTGACTTTTCCCAGCCATGTCTAATGCGTCATACTTTAATTCGCCTGACTGATAACTGCTATCGATATATTTGGAGTGTGAACCACATTATCTTAGATGGTTGGGCTGGCTCACTAGTATTTCAGGAGTTTGTGGAAGTTTATGGAGCACTTTGTAAAGATAAAGAAATCTGTTTAGCACCTACTCGTCCTTTTAGAGACTACATTGACTGGTTGCAGCAGCAGGATATATCTAAAGCTGAGCTTTTTTGGCGACAAGCATTACAGGGTGTCAAAGCACCAACTCCTCTCACTTATATAGAAAAAATCAACCAATCATCTACTGAAGAAGTAAGGTACACTGAAGAAATAATTCAGCTATCATTAACAAGTACACAGGCGCTACAATCTTTTGCTGCACAACATCGTCTTACTCTTGCTACTATAATTAACGGTATTTGGGTCATTCTCCTTAGTCGCTATACTTGCCGCAACAATATATTGTATGGCTACAACGTTGCTGGACGACCAGTAGAGTTGAATGGAGTGGAGTCAATGGTGGGCATGTTTGTTAATACCTTGCCTATTCAAGTCAATATAGATGCTGAACTGCTTTTCTTGTCATGGCTACAGCGTTTTCAGCTTCAACTAGCTGAGGTACGCTGCTATGAATACACTCCGTTGACAGAAATTCATCGATGGAGTGAAGTTCCACAAAAATTAACTTTATTTGAAAGTATTGTGGTAATTGAAAACTTTCCAGTCAGTGAATTTATCCGAGATTGGAAGGGAAATATAGAATTTCAACATACAGGATTATATTATAGAAATAACTATCCTCTGAATTTAGTCGTCTACCCCAATAAAGAGTTATTAATAGCTATTTCCTATGATTCTATAAGATTTGATACCGATACTATTACTGGAATACTAGAAGATATTGAAATTCTTTTACAAGAATTAATGACTAATTCTAATATTCAAATTAAATACTTACCATTTTTGACTCTAGAGCAACAACAAGTTACTTCAATTTTAGAAAAAGAAACCTTGTTTTATTAAGCTTATAATCCAGATATTTAATCGATGCAATTACGCAATGCTCGCAAAACATACATCTAACAAATAATCTGTCTAAATGTGGATCTTAATTACATATTATGCTAAATATCATTCGCAATATTTACTAGTTAAACGGGATAAATGAATATGCATTTACGCAAAAACAAAGTATTTTCTCAAAAGATTTATTGGATAAATAAATTATCCGGAGAGCTTCCAGAAACTAATCTTATTTTAGACTATATAAGACCTTCGCTTTCTAGCACTAAAAATAAGTCTATTAACTTTGACTTATCGCATGATTTATCTCAAGAAATCATGAAGCTGGCTAAAGGTTCTTACTTTTCAGTGTACTTGATACTTGTATCTGCATTGAATATACTGCTGCAAAAATATACTCGAAAAAACGATGTTATTGTAGGCATACCAATATATGAGAAAATTGGCACAATTGATTTAAGTAGCAAAGTTATTCCCTTGCGTATTCAGATAACACCGGAGATATCATTTAAGGATTTTTTGTTTCAAGTTAAAGATTCAGTTATTGGTGCTTACAGTCATCAAAACTATCATTTTGACGAATTAATTAATTTATTAAAAATACCAACAAGTCCGAACCGTTGTTCACTTTTTGATATAGTGGTTTTATTAGAAAATATTCATAATAAAAATAGTTTAAATCATCTCAATAATGACATTACATTTTCTTTTCTAATTAATGGTAAAAATATTAGTGCAAATATAGAGTATAGTGAGCAAATTTTTCAAGATGAGACTATCCAATTAATTATTAAATATTATACTAATGTTATTGAAAGTATTGTCAGTAATATTGATGCTAAAATATCGGATATTGTTTTTTTTAAAGACTTCGAGCGATACCATTTGTTAAAACAATTTAATGACAATAATAAAAATAAAGAATATCCCATTGAACAGACGCTCAATAAATTGTTTGAACACCAGGCCAATAAAACCCCTAACAATATAGCAGTAGTTGATGGACAAACAAAACTAACTTATCAAGAGTTAAATGAAAAAGCTAATCAGTTAGCAGTAATGCTGCGTCAACTAGGACTTGCTAAAGGTGAGTTTGTAGGCATATTTAAAGACCGTGATATAAATTTTCTTATCGCTATTCTGGCTATATATAAGGCAGGTGGTGCTTACGTACCGATTGATAGCACTTATCCGTCAAATAGAATTGAATATATGTTGTCTAATAGTGAAGTTAACTTTCTTTTAACTGATACTTACTTATTAACTGTTTTGACAGACTTAATAAATAACTGTCCTCAATTAAAATCGATTATTTGTTTAGACGAGGTTATTCCTGAAAACATACAATTAACTCATAACCAGGAATTAACAATATACGATAAACTTGGCTTCAGTAACCTCCCCAAAGAAAATCTAGAACCAGTGAACGAGGGAATCGACACTGCTTATATGATATATACCTCTGGTTCCACAGGATTACCAAAGGGAACAGTTATCAGACATGATGGTGCAATCAATCATATTTATGCCCAATTCGATCAGCTGGAGTTAAGGTCAGAATTTTGTTTTCTGCAAAGCGCTTCTTCTTCAACAGATATTTCTGTGTGGCAATTTTTGGCACCACTTTTAATCGCTGGAAAGACAGTAATTGTAGATATTGAAACTGTTGCTGTTCCTGAAAAACTATTCAAAGCACTTAAATCACAAAAAATAACAGTTGTTGAATTGGTACCAGCATTATTTGGGGGCTTACTTGAATATACCTCCCAATTGACAAGCCAAGAAAGGGAGTTACCAGATTTAAAATGGATGATGCTATCGGGCGAATCTGTGTCGATCAGTTGGGTAAATAAGTGGCTCCAGATATATCCCGAAATCAAAATTGCTAATGCTTATGGTCCGACCGAAGCTGCTGATGATATTACCCAGTTTATCGTTGACAAGCCTTTGCCAGAAAATCAGCGAACAATTCCAATTGGCAAACCCTTAGCGAACTTAAATCTCTATATCCTGGATGAGCAAATGAAGTTATTACCGATTGGTGTTCCAGGAGAGATTTGTGTATCGGGAATCGGTGTGGGTGCTGGTTACTGGAAAAACGAAGAAAAAACTAAATTAAGCTTTGTGACAAATCCGTTTACAGAAACTAAAAAGAATTTACCAAGAAATCGTGCAGATTTGATTTATAAAACAGGAGATTTAGGAAGGTGGCTGACCGATGGGAATATAGAATTCCTCGGACGCATTGACAATCAAGTAAAGATTCGTGGCTTCCGCGTCGAGCTTGGAGAGATTGAAACATTTTTGGGTCAGCACCCGAATGTACGTGAAAATGTTGTGGTGGTTGATCAGGAGGAACCAGATAACCTTCAATTAATTGCTTATGTAGTTGTGAAGACAGAACCAGTTCCTAGTATCAGTGAATTGCGTAGTTTCTTAAGAAAAAAGTTACCTGACCACATGTTACCTTCTGCCTTTGTGATGCTAGAAAGCCTACCACTAGCACCTAGCGGTAAAGTAGACCGTAAAGCTCTGCCCAAACCAGATAATCTTCGCCCGGAATTGGAAACTACTTATGTTAAACCACGAAATGAGGTAGAACACTTAATTGTTGATACATGGCAGAAAATACTTAAGGTTGAAAAAGTAGGTATTCAAGACAATTTCTTTGACCTTGGTGGACATTCTCTAAACGTGCTTCAGGTACATAGCAAACTGCGCGAACTTTTGAAAGTGGATTTAGCTATAACTGACCTTTTCAAATATCCGACTATAAGCTCTTTATCAAACTATTTCAGTCAAAAAGATGATAGTGATGAAGTATTTGCTTCTGAAACTAATCAAATCAGTCAAAAGCTGGGAGCTGGTAAAGCTAGATTAAAGCAAAGTTTTGTAAGAAAAAAGCAGAGTATTTAAAAAAGTCTAGATAAATTATCTTAAAAGGGTGAAAATCATGGATAGTTCAGTAGATAATTTAACTAATAAAACGGGCTTAGAAATAGCTGTTATTGGGATGAATGGCTATTTTCCAGAAGCTCAAAATATAGAGCGATTTTGGCAAAATCTCCGAGACGGAGTAGAGTCAATTCATTTTTTCACTGATCAAGAACTAAAAGATTTAGGTGTAGATTCTGCTGACCTGACAAACCCTTATTATGTCAAGGCAGAGGGTGTAGTTGAAGATATAGATTTGTTTGATGCTTCATTCTTCGGTATAAATCCCAGAGAAGCTGAAACTATGGACCCCGGACTTCGTTTGTTTTTGGAATATGCATGGACAGCACTTGAAGATGCTGGCTATAGTTTTGAAGCTTACAATAAGCCGATTGGAGTTTTCGCTGGTTTTGGTTTTGGCGGTTATCTACCTAATATTTATTCAAATCCCGATATTGTAGACTCTGTTGGTCAATACCAAATAGAGAAAGGAATCTCTCCAGCTTCCATTACACTTGCTTCTTACAAGTTAAACTTGCAGGGACCAAGTTATGCAGTTCAAACTACCTGCTCAAGTTCATTAGTTGCTTTACATTTAGCCTGTCAAAGTTTGCTAAGTGGCGAGTGTGATGTTGCCTTGGTTGGAGGAGTCTCAATATCAGAAGCAGTCGGTTATGTATATCAGGAAGGAGGAACTTCATCTCCTGATGGACATTGCCGTGCTTTTGATGCAAAGGCTAAGGGATGTCCGAGAGGAACGGGTCTGGGTATTGTAGTTTTAAAACTTTTAGAAGAAGCGATCGCAGATGGAGACTGCATCCATGCAGTGATAAAAGGTTCCGCCATTAATAATGATGGATCAGACAAAGTTAGCTACACTGCACCCAGTATTCATGGTCAGGCAACAGTGATTAGGGCGGCTCAGATTATGGCTGAGGTTGAACCCGAAACAATTACTTATATAGAAGCTCATGGAACTGGAACTGCTCTAGGTGATCCCGTTGAAATTGCAGCCTTGACACAAGCTTTTCAGACCAAAACTCAGAAAAAGGGCTTTTGTGCGATCGGTTCTTTGAAAACCAACATTGGACATTTGGACGAAGCTGCTGGAGTGGCAAGTATAATCAAAACCGTTTTAGCCCTTAAGCATAAACAGATACCACCTAGCTTAAACTTTGAAGAACCATCACCCCAGATAGATTTTGCTAACAGTCCTTTTTACGTTAACAACACATTGTCTGAGTGGAAAACCAACGGTACTCCTCGTCGTGCTGGAGTTAGTGCTTTTGGTTTTGGCGGGACAAATGCCCATGTAATTTTAGAGGAAGCTCCAATAATTAAACCCTCTAGCCCTTCTCGAACTTGGCAGTTATTATTACTTTCAACCAAAACGAGTACAGCACTAGAAACTGCTACAGAAAATATCGCTAATTACCTACAAAAAAATCCAGATTTAAACCTCGCTGATGTTGCTCATACTTTGCAAGTGGGTCGGTGGACTTTGAACCATCGCCGAATAGTAGTTTGCCAAAACCAACAAGATGCAATAAAAGCACTGCAAGACCCTCAAAGAGCTTTCACTCATTACCAAGAACCTTGTAATCGCTCTGTAGTGTTTATGTTTTCTGGGCAAGGTACGCAGTATGTAAATATGGCTCGAGAATTATACGAGAGCGAAACCGTATTTAGAGAGCAAGTTGATTGCTGCTGCGAACTGCTCAAACCTCACTTGGAAGTAGACTTGCGTACAGTCCTCTATCCCAATGAAAAAAAAGCGTTAACAGCAGCACAAAAGTTACAGCAAACAGCAATTACTCAACCAGCGCTGTTTGTGATTGAATACGCTCTAGCCAAGTTATGGATGGCGTGGGGCGTGCGTCCTGAAACTATGATTGGTCACGGTGTAGGAGAGTATGTAGCTGCCACTGTAGCTGGAGTTTTCTCTTTGGAAGATGCCTTGGGAATAGTGGCGAATCGAGGAAAACTCATGCAGCAGTTACCTGGTGGTGCTATGCTCTCGGTTCAGCTTCCAGAACAAGAAGTACAACAACTGCTAGAAAAGGGAATCTCTCTAGCTGCGAGTAATGCACCTTCTTCCTGCGTGGTGTCTGGTTCGACAGAAGCGATAGACCAATTGCAACAGAAGCTACAACAAAGAGGTGTAAGCTGTAGGCGCTTGCATACTAACCACGCCTTTCATTCTCAAATGATGGAACCCATCATTGAGACTTTCACTCGGTCGTTACAAAAAGTAAAACTCAATCCCCCGAAAATTCCATTTGTGTCTAATGTTAGCGGAACTTGGATTACCGCAGCCGAAGCGGCAGATCCTAACTATTGGGCTACGCATTTAAGACAACCAGTGCGTTTTAGTCAAGGGGTAACAGAGTTGCTCAAACAGCCAGAACGAATACTGTTGGAGGTTAGCCCAGGGCAGACTTTAAGTAATTTGGCTAAACAACATCAAACAGATGAGCTGATAGCACTAACGTCTATACGGCATCCTCAAGAGCAACAATCAGATGTCGCATTTTTACTTAACACCTTGGGTAAACTTTGGGTAGTAGGGGTTCAAATTGATTGGTCTGGTTTTTATATAGATGAGAAGCGTCATCGCGTACCCTTACCTACTTATCCTTTTGAGCGCCAGCGTTACTGGCTTGAGGTAAATCGAAATGTACCTCTGGCAACGATTTGGCAAAAAACCTTAGACCTAGACGAGAAGCCAGATATTGCTGACTGGTTCTACATTCCTCGCTGGAAACAATCTACACCGCTTGAGCTTTTCCAAAAGGAAAAACTGGTAGAACAAAAGTCATGTTGGTTAGTTTTTGTCGATAGCTATGGAGTCGGAGTCGGAATTGCAGAAAGACTTAAACAACAAGGTCAGGATGTGATTATCATCAAGGTCGCAGATGATTTTGCGAAACTCAGCGACTTTATATATACAATTAATCCCCAACAAAGAGATGACTATGATGCCTTGCTGCAAGCACTACGAGAGCAAAATTGGACTCCACAAGCGATCGCCCATTTATGGAGCGTTACTCCTAACGATACTTTACCTAATCAAGAGCTAGATGAACAAACACAAAATCAATTTTTTGAAGATTGTCAAAATCTCGGTTTTTATAGTCTGCTGTTTCTAACACAAGCCTTGGCAGAGCAGAATATAATTGAGCCAATCAAGCTAGTGGTTGTCACCAATAATGTATATGATGTAACTGGCAGCGAGAATTTATGCCCTGAGAAGGCAACTATATTAGGACCATGCAAGGTAATTCCACAGGAATATCCAAACATTAACTGTTGCTGTTTTGATGTGGTGCTTCCAGGATATGAAACTAAGCCATCACATAAAACGGCTAAATTAATAGATTATTTGCTTGCAGAATTTGTAGCACAGCCAACTGAAAATGTTGTTGCCTACCGTGGTCATCATCGCTGGATTCAAACATATGAGCCTATTCGCTTAGATGAAAGTATTGTTGGTAGAAAGAAGTTGAGGAAAGAGGGAGTTTACCTAATCACTGGTGGACTAGGTGGTGTTGGTTTAGTATTGGCAGAATATTTAGCTCAGACAGTGCAGGCGAAATTGATTCTGCTTGGACGAAAAGGTCTTCCCGAAAAAGACCAGTGGCAAGAATGGCTAGCAACTCACGATCAGCAGGATAGTATTAGCCGCAAGATTCGCAAAGTGCAGGCTTTATTGGCTTTGGGTGCTGAGGTTTTGGTCATCAGTGCCGATGTCGCAAATGAACAACAAATGCACAATGTAATTGCGATCGCCACTAAAAGATTTGGTGGAATTAATGGTGTCATCCATGCCGCAGGAAATGCTGAACATGTACATTGCACTATTATGGAAACTTCCAAAGCGGAAGCACAATCGCAATTTCATCCCAAAGTTTATGGACTATTTGTCTTAGAAAAAGTCCTGCAAGGGCAAGAGCTAGATTTTTGTCAATTAACATCATCGTTAGCATCTGTGTTGGGAGGTCTAGGATTTATCTCCTATTCCGCAGCAAACATTTTTATGGATGCTTTTGTTCATAACTATAACAAAACCAACTCTTTCGCTTGGAGTAGTTTTAACTGGGATGATTGGGTAACTGAAGAGGAACAGCAAAATACAAGTGTTCTAGAAACCTTGTATAAATATGGTATGAGATCGAAGACTGCTAGTATAGATGCATTTGAACGTCTATTATCGATGTGTGGATTTCCTCAAATTGTTGTCTCTACTGGAGACTTACAAGCTAGAGTTGAGGAATGGATAAAGCTTGAATCTTTGCAAACTAAAGAATTATCAAATAACGAAAATTTATTTTCAAAACACCAAAGACCAAACCTGGGCATAGAATATCTTGCACCTAGAAATGAAGCGGAAGAAACAGTTGCTAATATTTGGCAGGAAATTCTAGGTATCGAATGCATAGGTATCGATGACAACTTTTTTGAATTGGGAGGAAATTCCATAAATGCGATTCAAATTGCTGCCAAAGCTAACAAAACAGGCTTAAAATTAACACCTAAACAGTTTTTTGAACACCAGACAATTGCAGAATTAGTGACAGATTTAGGCATTACTCAAACTATCCAACCTGAAAATAATTTAGAAACAAAAGAGTTATACCTCACACCTATTCAACATTGGTTATTTGCCCAAAATCAGCCCGATCCACATAATTGTAACCAGTCTTTGCTACTGGAAATGCAGAAAGGATGCGATCGCAATTTGTTAGAGCAGGCTTTACAGCATTTGATTGAACATCATGACGTATTTCGCCTGCGTTTTATCCAAAAAGAATCTGCTTGGCAACAAGTTTATGCTAGTTCTAATGATACTATTGAATTGAAACGAGTAGATTTGTCGGCACTACCAGAAATTGAGCGAAAATTTGCTATTGAGTCTGTAGCTGCGGAACTAGAGGCAAGTTTGAACTTATTTGAGGGGCCACTTGTACGGTTTGCCTTCTTTGACTTAGTGCCACAACAAACTAGCTACCTGCTAATTATCATTCATCACCTAGCAGTTGATAGTCTCTCTTGGCAAATCTTGCTAGAAGACTTGCAAACAGTTTATCAGCAAATCAGTCAGGGCAAGGCGATACATTTGCCAGATTATACTACCTCATATATGCAGTGGACACAATGTCTACAGGGGTATGCTGAATCTTCAGAAATGATGCGAGAGCAGGACTATTGGCTCCAAGAAATACAAAAACCATTTAGCCGCTTACCCGTTGACTATTCAACAGGTGACAATACAGTAGCTAATGCAGATATAGTATCAGTTTGTCTAAATAAACAAGAAACAAAAACTATACTAGAAGAGATACACAAAGCCTATAATACTCAAATCAACGATGTATTACTCACAGCTTTGATGCAAGCTTTTGCAACATGGACAGGAGAACAAACATTGTGGGTAGATATCAGAGGTAATGGTCGAGAAAAAACATTCAAAGATGTAAATATTTTCCGTACAGTTGGTTCGTTTACAACTTGTTATCCAGTTATTTTGGATACAAGAGAATTTTCGGAATCGGGAAATTCATTAATAGCAATAAAAGAATATTTGCGTGGTATTCCCAATAGTGGGATTGGTTACAGTCTACTAGAGTATTTGAGCAGTGAGCAGGAGATAGAATCGAAACTGCGAGTTCTTCCTCAGACGGAAGTGAGTTTTAATTACTTAGGTCAATATGACCAAATGATTTCAAAGTCATCTTTATTTTGTCTACCCCAAGAGTCGAAAGGACTCAACTACAGTACACCTGCCAACAGATTTTATTTACTAGAGCTTAATGGAATTGTGGTTCAAGAACAATTGCAATTGCACTGGACGTACAGTAAGGCTATTCACCGCCGAGAAACAATTGAAAAATTGGCTGATGATTTTATAAAAGCACTACGCTCCCTGATTATTCACTGTCAGTCTCTTGAAACAGCAATTTATACACCTTCGGACTTTCCAAAAGCTAACTTGAGCAAACAAAAATTGGATCAGTTTTTAGCAAAAATTACCCAAAAAAGTCAGGAAAACACAAATGAAAGCAGAAAATATTGAAGATATATACGAACTCACACCTCTACAAAAGGGCATTCTCTTCCACAGTTTATATGAAAATGAATCTCAGCTATATTTGTTTCAGCAACTCTATAGTGTGCCTAATCTTAACATAGATGTGTTTGAAAAGGCTTGGCAACTTTTAGTGGATCGACACACCATTTTACGTACTGGGTTTTATTGGGAAGAGATTGAAAATCCACTACAAGTTGTATACAAACAAGTAAAACTACCTTTAAATCAGTATGACTGGCGTAATCTGGAGCGAGTTGAACAAGAAAATCAATTAGAATCATTTATTGACAGCGATCGCAAATTATATTTCGACTTGTCGCAACCATGTCTAATGCGTCTAACTTTAATTCGCCTTACTGATGACTACTACCAATTTATTTGGAGCAATCACTTCATCATCGTAGATGGTTGGAGCGATTCACTAATACTTCAGGAGTTTGTGCAAATTTATGAAGCACTTTCTAAGAATAAAGAAATACCTTTAGCGCCTACTCGCCCTTTTAGAGACTACGTTGACTGGTTACAGCAACAGGACATATCTAGAACCGAAATTTTTTGGCGACAAGCATTACAGGGTGTTAAAACACCTACTCCTCTTACTTACATAGAAAAAATTGGCCAATCGCCTACTCAGGAAGAACGGTACGATGAGGAAATAATTAAGCTATCATCAACAAGTACACAGGCAATAGAATCTTTCGCAATACAACATCGTCTCACCCTCGCAACCATACTTAACGGTATCTGGGCTATTCTCCTGGGCCGCTATAGCAGACGCAACGATATACTATATGGCTGTACTGTTACTGGACGCCCGGTAGATTTGGATGGAGTAGAGTCAATAGCTGGTGTATTTGTTAATACCTTGCCAATCTATGTCAACATAGATATTGAACAGCCTTTGTTATCATGGCTACAGCATTTACAGACTCAACTGGTTGAAACACGTGACTATGAATATACTCCATTGACAGAAATTCATGGATGGAGTGAAGTACCACGAAACTTAACTTTATTTGAAAGTTATGTGGTGCTTGAAAACTTTCCAATCAGCCAATTTGTAAAGAGCTGGGGGAGGGGGACGAATTTAGAAATTAAACATAATAAAGTGTATTACAGAAGTAACTACCCTCTGAATTTAGTTGTATACCCAGATGAAGAGTTATTAATAGCTTTTTCTTATGATTCTAGAAGATTTGAGATTGATACTATTGCCGGAATACTCAAAGATATTGAAATCCTCTTACAACAGTTGATAATTAATCCTAATTTACAAATAAAAAATTTACCATTTTCGACACCAAAACAGCAACTAATTACTTCAATTTTAGAAAAAGAAGCATTAGGCGTGGAGCTTTTCCAAATTTAGTTAGCTACACAAGATTTGTAGAACTCATGCCTTAGAGCTTAATGTTGTTGTGTTGTTTTTTTGCATACACTGACGGGAGAAATTACAGGGATAAGTTTTATCGATGCCTCAATCAAAATGATACCAAAGCAGAAAAGGTTAGACCATGATCATCTCAAATGAAATCGAGCGCAGATATAAACTTTCAAATGAGGAATTTACAAAAGATTATGTTGAACTCGGAAAACCCGTCATAATTTCTGGAGTTATCCCTAGCTGGGACAGCTTTAGTAAATGGTCTTTAAAATACTTGAAACAATTATCACCTTCTCTGAAAATTTCCGCGAAAAAATTTAGTGATAAAGGAATTCAAGTATATAGCCTGACAATGGAAAAATATATAAAATTAATAGAAAATTATGAAGCTGATTCCCTGAATAATCCTTTACCACCATATTGCCACGACCTACCTTTATTTAGCTTAATTCCTTCACTAATAGAAGACGCTCAACCATTTCCCTTAGATTATTTCCCAAAATGGTACTGGTACAAGTGGTGGCGTTACTGTCAGTTTTTCTTAGGTTGTTCTAATAGTATTACTCCACTACATTTTGATTGTCTTCTCACTAACAATATTTTTTTTCAAATTGTTGGACGCAAACAATTTACCATATTATTACCTGAAGATGCCAAATATTGTTATCGCAAGGGCTGGCGATGGTTTTTTGTGAATCCAGAAAATCCAGATTTCAATAAATATCCTGAATATAAAAACGCTAACCCAATCAAATTTATTGTAAATCCTGGAGATATTTTATATATGCCTCCTGGAACGTTACATCATGTTAGAAGCTTAGATATGTCAATTTCTTTTAATATCGATTGGCACAGTCGTAAAAGCTCGTTGAATGCTCTAGCCGCTAGTATAAAGGGTATGCCGATTCAAAACTCATACTATAACATTTTACTAGCTATGGGATTAGTATTTAAAATTCCGTCTCCGATAATTTTTAAATTTTATAAGTCGTATTTAAATTATGTATCTTGATAATGTCAAGTTTATCATAATTTTCCCAAGCTAACTAATATTATATAGTAAGATGGAGAGCAGTTGCATGGATATATTTGAAAAGTGTGAATCAAACGTCAGAAGCTATTGCCGTAATTTCCCTGCCATATTCCATCGGGCTAAAGGTTCCATAATTTATGCTGAATCAGGTGAAGAATACATAGATTTTTTTGCAGGAGCAGGCGCTTTAAATTACGGACATAATCATGACTATATAAAACAAAAAATCATGTGCTATTTAGATGCCGATGGAATAGCGCATGGCTTAGATATGTATACTTCCGCTAAAGAGAAGTTTTTAGCTAAGTTTAATGAGGTAGTACTAAGTACAAAACAGCTAGATTATCGCATCCAGTTCTGCGGTCCGACTGGAACAAATGCCGTCGAAGCAGCTTTAAAATTAGCTAGAAAAGTCAAAAAAAGGCCAGGTATATTCTCCTTTATGGGAGCTTATCATGGAATGACTTTAGGTAGCTTATCAATTACTGGTAATACTGGAATTCGAGCGGGAGCAATTGGATCATTAAACAATGTAACATTTATGCCTTATCCCTATGGATTCATGGAAAGTTTTGACACAATAAAATATATAGAGTCAGTTTTAAATGACGTTAGTTCCGGAATTGAAAAACCAGCCGCGATAATCTTTGAAACAGTACAAGCTGAGGGGGGAGTTGTTGTTGCTCCAATTGAGTGGATGCAAAGACTAAGGAAGTTGTGTGACGAGAATGATATTTTATTAATCTGCGATGATATTCAAGTTGGTTGTGGTAGAACAGGTTCTTTCTTTTCTTTTGAAAGAGCAGGTATTGTTCCCGATATAGTCATACTCTCTAAATCGATCAGCGGATATGGGTTTCCAATGTCCGTATTATTGATTAAGCCAGAATTGGATATTTGGGAACCTGGTGAACATAATGGCACTTTTAGAGGTAATCAATTAGCATTTGTAGGAGCTACAGCTGCTTTAGAGTATAGAGAAAGTAGCAATCTTCAACAGGATGTTAAAGTCAAAGAGCTTTTCTTGAAAAATTTTCTAGTTCAACAAATATCACCAATCAGTGAAAACATAGCAATACGTGGAATAGGCATGATTTGGGGTATAGATTTGACAAAATTTGGTGGCAACAGTTTGGCTAAAAACATCACAATGCGTTGTTTTGAACAGGGATTAATAGTTGAAAGAGCAGGTAGAAATGATACCGTAATTAAATTATTGCCCCCTCTAACGATTGATATGCCTACTTTAAAAGAAGGTTGTTCAGTCGTAGAAACAGCTTTTAATGAATGTTTGTCAATTAACTAGACTAAACCACAATAAAATGTGAGTTTGATTCCAGTATTTATTCCTACTCACTTATTGTGACAATAATCTCTCTCACATATCTATTCAATTTAACTATTCTGCTAGTATAACCAGTTTCAACCAGCTAAAAATGATGACTACAATACTAGATCCCCAAGAGCTATTCTCTCAAAAAATATACTGGTTAAATCAACTTTTGGGAGAATTACCAGAAACAAACTTCATACAAGACTATGTTAGACACTCCCAGTATACTGGAAAAAATAGAAGTCATTATTTTGAGCTACCTGATTATTTATCTCAGGGAATTATCAAGTTAGCTAAAGGGTCTGATTTTTTGTTGTACTTAATGCTTTTATCGGCATTTCAAATACTGCTGCAACGGTATCTTAGAACTAATGGCTTTATCGTTGGAATACCAGTTTACAAGAAAATAGATGGTGTAAATCTAGATTATTTGAATGATAATAAACTGATTCCCTTACGAACTCAGTTATATAATGAGATGACATTTAAAAGTTTTCTCATTCAAGTCAAAGATAATGTAATTCAGGCATACAGTCATCAGGACTACTGCTTTGATGAATTAATTGGATTATTAAATTTGCCTCAGGCTGAAAATCGATGTTCGTTATTTGATATAGTTATATTATTAGAAAATATTCATAACAAAACTGAGATACTAAAAATTAATAATGATATTACAGTTTCTTTTCTTGCAGAAAATGATAAGATTTGCGGTTCGATAGATTACAATGAAGCTATTTTTAATAGAGAAAATATTCAATTAATAACTAACTGCTATAAAAACATAGTAGAGAGCATTGTCACTAATGTCGATATTCAGTTATCAGATATTGCTATTTTGAATGATTTCGATGAGCAGAAAATTATCCAAGAATTTAATTACAAAATTAAAAAATATCCAGTCGATAAAACAATAAATCAGTTATTTGAACACCAGGTATATAAAACACCTAACAATATAGCAGTAGTTGATGGACACGCAAAACTAACTTATCAAGAGTTAAATGAGAAAGCTAACCAGTTAGCTGTAATGCTGCGTCAACTAGGACTCGGTAAAGGGGAGTTTGTAGGCATATTTAAAGACCGCGATCTAAATTTTCTTATCGCTATTCTGGCTATATGTAAAGCAGGTGGGGCTTACGTACCGATTGATAGCGCTTATCCGTCAGATAGAATTGAATATATGTTGTCTAATAGCGAAGTTAAGCTTTTATTAACTGATTCTTCGTTATTAAATGTTTTGATAAATTTGATAGACGATTGTCCTCAATTAAAATCGATTATTCGTTTAGACGGAGTTATTTCTGAAAATATACAAATCACGGGTCGCCAGGAATTAACAATATACGAGCAACTTGGTTTTATTAATCTCCCCAAAGAAAATATAGAGCCAATAAATGATGCTAGTGACCCAGCCTACATGCTCTATACCTCCGGTTCTACAGGACTACCCAAGGGAGCAATAGTTAGACATGATGGTGCAGTTAATCATATTTATGCCCAGTTCGATGAGCTGGAATTGACCGAGGAATTTTGTTTTCTCCAAAGTGCTCCTTCTTCAACTGATATTTCCGTTTGGCAGTTTTTAGCACCACTGTTAATTGGCGGAAGGACGGTAATAGTAGATATTGAAACTGTTGCGATTCCTGATAAATTATTTAAAGTACTTAAATCAGAAGAAATAACAGTTGTTGAATTAGTACCAGCATTATTTGGCGGGTTGCTTGAACATACTTCGGGGCTAGCAAATCACGAAAGAGAATTGCCGTCTTTAAAATGGATGATGGTTGTAGGGGAACCTGTATCAGTTAATTGGGTAAATAAGTGGCTGCAAGTATATCCCGAAATCAAAATTGTTAACGCTTATGGACCGACCGAAGCTGCTGATGATATTACCCAGTTTATCGTTGACAAGCCCTTGCCAGAAAATCAGCGAACAATTCCAATTGGCAAACCCTTAGCGAACTTAAATCTCTACATCCTGGATGAGCAAATGAAATTATTACCGATTGGTGCTCCAGGAGAGATTTGTGTATCGGGAATCGGTGTCGGTGCTGGTTACTGGAAAAATGAAGAAAAAACTAAATTAAGCTTTGTTCCCAATCCGTTTACAGATTTTACAGATGCGAGTAAGAAGCTACCAGCAAATCGTGCAGATTTGATTTATAAAACCGGAGATTTAGGTAGGTGGCTTCCTGATGGAAATATAGAATTTCTCGGACGGATTGACCATCAGGTAAAAATTCGTGGTTTTCGGGTTGAATTGGGAGAGATTGAGACATTTTTACTGCAACACGAAGCCGTTAGGGAGGCTGTAGTTGTAGTTAGAGAAGATGACCCTGGTGATAAGCGCTTGGTTGCTTATTTTGTACCTAAGTCTGAGTTTGATCGGGATACCTTAGCAAGTAGCGAGCTAGTCCAACAGTTACGTGATTTTCTTCAAGAAAAGCTACCAGGGCATATGCTACCTTCTGCGATTGTACAGCTAGAAGCATTGCCTCTAGCTCCCAGTGGTAAAGTAGATCGCGGTGCATTACCTGTACCAAGTTTCAAGAATGAATCAGAATTGGGCTTTGTTGCACCTCGTACTCCTACAGAGCAGATAGTTGCTGATATTTGGGGTCAGGTATTAAAGCAAGAACATATCGGAATTCACGATAATTTCTTTGATTTGGGTGGACATTCTTTGCTGGCGACCCAGGTTATTTCCAGGTTACGAGAAGCCTTTAAGATTGAGTTACCTTTACGCAGTTTGTTTGAATCACCGACTGTTGCTCAATTGGTAGAAAATATCGAGAAGATGCTAACAGTTCAACAACTACAGCTTGTTCCAACGAATGGGTTAGATAGTGACCGTGAGGAGATAGAATTATGAAAACTATTGAAGAATTTTTGTCTTACCTTTGCAGTTTGGATGTCAAGCTTTGGGTTGAAGAGAATCGCTTACGCTGTAGCGCTCCAAAAGATGTGCTGACACCAGTTATCAAGGAAGAACTTGCTGAACGCAAAGAAGATGTGCTTGCTTTTATACGCAATAACAGTGTAGCTTTAGTTGCTGATAAACAGCCTATTCGCCCAGTAAAACGGCAGGAAAATTTACCACTATCATTTGCCCAACAAAGACTGTGGTTTACAGAACAATTGACACAAGTTAGTCAGGTGTTTGATGTCCCTGCTATTTCATACTTAAAAGGCTCACTGAATGTAGCATTCCTGGAAAATGTCATCAATGAAATAGTGTGTCGACATGAAATACTTAGAACAAGTTTTATATCAGTAGAAGGGCAACCAGTTCAAATAATCCACTCGAATTTGAAATTATCCTTACCCGTAGTTGATTTGCAAGGATTAGCAGAAGCAGAGCGCAAAGTTGAAATTCAAAGGCTTATCAACAATGTCGAAGCATCGCTATACTTTAACTTAACCGAAGTTCCATTGTTATGGTGTATTCTTATAAAGTTAAGTCAAGAAGAACACATCTCATTGTTACTAATGCACCATATTATTACAGATGGTTGGTCAGTGGGGGTAATTACTAATGAATTAACAACTCTTTACAAAGCTTTCTCTCAAAATCAACCTTCACCACTACCAGAATTACCTATTCAGTATGCAGACTTTGCTGTTTGGCAACGACAGTATTTACAGGGAAAAGTTCTTGACAATCTTCTCACTTACTGGAAACAAAAGCTAAGTGGAAATTTACCTACATTGCAATTACCTACAGACTATTCGCGACCAGCAATTCAGACTGTTTCTGGTAAAAGAAAATCGTTTTTTATATCTGCAAACTTAACACAAGCTTTAAAGACACTTAGCCGTAATGAAGATGCGACTATCTTCATGACCTTATTAGCAAGTTTTAAGATATTGCTACATCGCTACAGTGGTCAAGATGATATCTTGGTGGGTTCACCCATTGCTAATCGTAACCAGCATGATATTGAGCAGCTAATTGGCTTTTTTGTCAACACCCTTGTGTTCCGTACTAATTTCAGTGGTAATCCTAGTTTTCAAGAATTACTCAGACGTGTACGTGAGACAACCTTAGGAGTTTATGCTCACCAAGATATGCCTTTTGAGTTGTTAGTAGATAAACTGCAACCACAGCGAAATTTGAGTTACACACCTCTATTTCAAGTGGTGTTTGTGCTTCATAATGCACCAATTTCTGAGGTAGAGATGCCTGGCTTAACTTTTAGCTCAGTGGAAGCTGACAATAATCGTAATGTGATGTTTGATTTAATACTTCATATTACAGAAACAGAGTCAGGACTAGATGGAGGTTTAGATTACAATACTGATTTGTTTCAGGAAGACACAATATGTCAAATGGTAAGTCATTTGCAGACACTGCTTGAAGCAATTGTAGCAAATCCAAAGCAGCGTTTGTCAGAGTTACCACTTTTAACGGAACCTGAGAAACATCAGTTGCTTGTGGAGTGGAATAATACAGAAGCTGAGTATTCCCAACAACAATGTATTCATGAGTTATTTGAAGCACAGGTAGAGGAAACACCTAATGCGATCGCAGTTGTGTTTGAAAACCAACAGTTAAGTTATCGGGAATTGAACCAACGAGCGAATCAGTTGGCACACTACTTGCGATCACTGGGAGTAAAACCAGAGGTATTGGTAGGCATATGCGTAGAGCGATCACTTTCTATGGTCATCGGACTATTAGCCATCCTCAAAGGAGGTGGTGCATACGTACCACTAGACCCTAGCTATCCCCAAGAACGTTTGGCTTTCATGTTGGAAGATGCTTCTGTATCAGTAGTACTAACACAACAGCACTTGATAGAGAATTTGCCACAAAACCAGACAAGGGTTGTTTGTCTAGATACAAACTGGGAAAGTGTAGCTCAACAAAGCTCACAAAACCCAATTAATGAATCCACAACCGATAACCTAGCTTATATCATTTACACCTCTGGCTCAACAGGTCAACCTAAGGGTGTCTTAGTCAACCATGCCAATGTTGTTCGTCTGTTAGCAGCAACTGAATCCTGGTATAACTTTAACCAACATGATGTTTGGACACTATTCCACTCTATAGCCTTTGACTTTTCCGTTTGGGAAATCTGGGGAGCATTGCTATATGGTGGACAATTAGTAGTAGTACCATATTGGCTGAGTCGTTCACCAGAAGACTTTTATAAATTGCTCCAAACACAGCAAGTGACTGTACTTAACCAGACACCTTCTGCTTTCCGCCAACTGATACAGGTAGAGGAATCGCTGGGAAATAGTAACAACCTAAGCCTGCGAAAAGTTATTTTCGGTGGAGAAGCATTGCAACTGGAAAGTTTAAGACCTTGGTTTGAACGTCATGGCGACCAGTCACCACAGTTAATTAATATGTACGGAATTACGGAAACAACCGTGCATGTGACATATCGTCCTTTAACAATGGCAGACTTAGAAGTAGCATCAGCAAGTTTAATAGGTCGTCCAATTGGTGACTTACAAGTTTATTTGTTAGATATGTATGGGCAGCCAGTACCTATCGGAGTACCAGGTGAAATGTATATTGGTGGTGCTGGTGTGGTACGGGGTTATTTAAATCGACCAGAACTAACTCCTCAAAGGTTTATTCCTAATCGCTTTAGTGATAAACCAAATGCGCGTCTTTATAAATCTGGCGATAAGGCACGCTATCTACCGAATGGAGACATTGAATATTTAGGTCGTATTGACCATCAAGTAAAAGTTCGAGGATTCCGCATAGAACTCGGAGAAATTGAAGCAGTAATCACTCAACACCCAATAATTCGAGAAACTGTAGTTGTAGTACATGAAGAATCAGCAGACTCTCAACGAATAGTTGCCTATATAGTTCCACAAAAAGAGCAAACACTCATTCTTTCTGAATTACGTAGCTTCTTGGAGTCAAAGTTGCCAAGCTACATGATACCAGCAGCTTTTGTCACATTAGAGGTACTACCACTCACACCCAACGGTAAGATTGACCGCACAGCATTACCTGCTCCTGATACTGCACGTCCCCAATTGGAAGAAGCTTTTGTCGCACCTCGCACAAAAGAAGAGAAAATACTAGCTGAGGCTTGGGCTAAAGTTCTCGGTATCAAGCAAGTGGGTATTCACGACAACTTCTTTTCATTAGGTGGAGATTCCATCCGTAGCATTCAAGTTCAGTCTGAAGTACAAAAACATGGTTTAAACTTTTCAATACAACAGCTATTTCGATTTCAAACCATTTATGAACTTGCTAAAATTTTAGTTAATGCAAAGGAAAGTAACATAAATGTGAAAGCAGTTAAACCATTTAGTCTACTTTCTGAAGCAGATAGACAAAAGTTACCTGATGATTTAGAGGATGCTTACCCTCTAAGTAAACTTCAGGTAGGAATGTTGTTTCATAGTATTTCCAGTCCCGATACTGCAATCTATCACAACGTTACTAGTCTGCATTTGAAAGCTCCTTTTGACTTGCAGAAATTACTGATTGCTATTCAAGAACTGGCGGCTTCTCATCCTGTACTAAGAACTTCATTTGATTTAGAAAACTATAGCGAGCCAATACAATTTGTTCACAAAATAGTTTCTATTCCCTTGCAGGTTGAAGACTTACGACACCTTGGTGGAAATGAACAAGAGAAGGTGTTGGCAGCTTGGTATGAAGCTGAAAAGACCCAAAAGTTTGACTGGACATGCCCACCAGTGTTACGCTTTCAGGTCCATCTTCGCAGTGAAGAAACTTTTCAGTTTAGCTTCAGTGAACACCATGCGATTCTGGATGGATGGAGTGTGGCTTCTATGGTTACAGAGTTGTTTGGGCGTTATTTATTTCTCTTGGGTCAAAACATTTCCTTCCTAGAATCATCACCAACAACGGCGTATCGAGATTTTATCGCTCTAGAACGAGAAACACTGGTATCAGATGAGTGTCAGAATTACTGGAGCGAAAAGTTGAAAGACAGCACAGTAACAACTATACCTCGCTGGTCAAAAATTGACCAAGTTGCTAATCATATTGATAACATTGGTGTACATCAAGTTGAGCTATCTCCTGAAGTTTCTCTTGGTTTAAAACAATTAGCTCAACTTGCTTGTGTTCCACTTAAAAGTATTCTCCTAGCGGCACACTTTAGAGTGTTAAGCCTGCTGAGTGGTCAAACAGATGTCATAACTGGCTTAGTATCAAATGGTCGCCCAGAAAAAGCTGATGGAGAGCGGACTCTCGGACTTTTCCTAAATACCATACCATTTCGTTTGAAACTATCTGGAGGAACCTGGTTAGACTTAGTGCAAAAAACCTTTGACGCAGAGCAGGAATTCTTATCATACCGACGGTATCCCTTAGCAGAAATACAAAGACGCTCAGAACAACAATCTTTGTTTGAGACAGCGTTTAACTTCACCAACTTTCACGTTTACCAGGGTGTGCTAGGACTTGACAACGTTCAAGTTTTGAGTAGTAAACTTTTCGCAGAAACAAATTTTGCATTTTGTACACAATTTAGTTTAGACGAATTTTCATCTAAGATTCACTTAGATTTGGAGTATGATGTCAAAGAATTTAGCTCCAAACAAATTGAAGCTATTGGTGGTTATTACGCTAGAACACTTACCGCAATAGCAGCAGAACACAAGAAACGCTATAAGTCTATTTCTCTGCTTTCTCCAGAGGAACAGCATCAGTTGCTAGTAGAGTGGAATAACACCTCTGTTGAATATCCTCAACAGCTATGTATTCATGACTTATTTGAAGCACAGGTAGAAAAAACACCTGATGCAGTAGCAGTGGTGTTTGAAGATGAACAATTAACCTACAGTGAACTCAATGCTAGAGCAAATCAACTAGCACATTATTTGCAAAAGCTAGGAGTCAAACCAGAGGTATTGGTAGGGATTTGTGTAGAGCGATCGCTCTCTATGGTCATCGGACTACTAGCCATCCTCAAAGCTGGTGGCGCATATGTACCTCTAGACCCTAGCTATCCGATTGAACGTATCGCTTTTATCCTAGAAGATACTCAAGCGCCAGTGTTGCTAACTCAAGCTTCGCTTGTGGAGGCGATACCGCAACACCAAGCGGCTGTGGTATGTTTAGATACTGATTGGTATTTGCTCGCCCAACAAAGCCAAGAAAATTTATTCTCTGAGTTAACAACTGACAATCTAGCTTATGTTATCTATACCTCTGGTTCTACTGGTAAACCCAAAGGTGTAATGATTAAGCACGCTAGCACAGTTGCAATGTTAGATTGGGCAAACAAAACCTTTACTCCAGAAGCAAGGGCTGGAGTTTTGGCATCCACCTCGATTTGCTTCGACCTTTCAGTCTTTGAGGTGTTTGTGCCTCTATGTTCTGGTGGCAAGGTGATTTTAATCGAGAATGCACTATATTTAGCAACTTTGCCAGCAGCCTTTGGTGTCACATTAATTAATACTGTCCCTAGTGTAATTTCCCAATTAATCAGAAATAATAGTATTCCAAGAACGGTGCAGGCTGTTAATATTGCAGGAGAACCGCTTCAAAATCAACTCGTACAACAACTATATCAACAAAATAATATACAACAGGTATTTAACCTGTATGGACCTTCTGAAGATACAACTTATTCGACCTCTTGCTGGATACATCCGGGTGCTAGCAATACCCCGCCAATTGGTCGCCCGATTCACAACACACAAACTTATTTATTAGATCAAAATTTACAACCTGTCCCTGTAGGTGTACCAGGGATGCTGTATATGGGTGGTGCGGGTTTAGCTCGTGGTTATTTCAATCAACCTGAACTGACTGCGGATAAGTTTATTCCCAATCCTTACGCTAACCTGCCAGGAGAGCGGTTATATAAAACTGGGGATTTAGCCCGCTATCTGCCGAATGGGGAGATAGAGTATATTGGTCGTATTGATAACCAAGTCAAGATACGTGGTTTCCGCATTGAACTGGGAGAAATCGAAACTCAAATTAGTCAGCACCCAGCAATACAAGAAGCTGTTGTTGCGGTTTATTGTTCAGAAGCAGATTCTCAACGAATAGTTGCATATATAGTTTCTCAAACAGACCAAACACTGACAATTTCTGAATTACGTAGTTTCCTACAGTCAAACTTGCCTAACTACATGGTGCCAGCAGCTTTTATCATACTAGAGGCACTCCCGCTCACACCAAATGGAAAGGTTGATCGCAAAGCTTTACCTGCACCTGATACAGCACGTCCCCAATTGGAAGCAATTTATCAGCAGCCCCAAACTGAGGTCGAAAAAACTATTGCTGGTATTTGGCAAGAAATACTGAATGTTGAGAAAGTAGGAATCCATGATAACTTCTTTGACCTCGGTGGTCATTCGCTGCTTTTAGTTCAGATCCATAGTAAATTACAAAAAACATTTCAGAGAGATTTTCTTTTGGTAGAAATGTTTCAATATCCAACCATCAGCCACTTAGCTAAATATTTTAGTCAGGAATCAAAAGAAGAAATAGCTTTTATCAAACATTCTCAGGTTTCTGAAAGTAGGGCAGCTTCATTACAGCGTCGCAAACAAGCCAGGAAAGAACACCGGACAGCAACCAAGGAAGGTGGAATTTCGTCTCAATCAAGTGAACAAAATTTATCAAATTAAATAAAATAACCGCAGAAAACACGAATAATTGACAGATTAAAAGTTTTTTTGCGTAAGTTTTAAAGAGTATTAGCAATTTAAAATTAAATTACCTCTTGCAGGAGACAAAATGACATTAAGTAAAAAACGTTTTTTATCCACAAATAGCTTTTCGCAAACTGAGCAAATATTACATTCTGAAATTGGTGAGTATGTAAAACAAATGTTTGTACCTACTTTAGGCACATCTATTGAAACGCAGATAGATGAGATAGTTAATGATTTGTCTGAGGAATTCTTGATTACAAAAAATGCAAACACTAATGTTAATCTTGAATTAATAATTAAAAATTTTGGTGACAGCAAAATACCTCTAAACCCTACTGATTTTGAAAGCTATTTTCAATACTTAGGTGATAAAGTTGTTTCTGATTCTATACACACATCTTCATCACAATTTATCGGTCACATGACCGCAGCACTCCCTTCTTTTGTACGTCCTTTAGCCAAATTGATGACAGTGATGAATCAAAATGCTGTCAAAATAGAGACAGCTAAATCCTTAAGCTTTTGTGAACGTGAAGCTTTAGCAATGATGCATCGACAAATTTATAATTTTTCCGATGATTTTTACACGCAACATATTCAAAATAATCAGAGTACATTAGGCATTTTAACTTCTGGTGGTACAACAGCCAATATCACAGCACTATGGTGTGCGCGAAATACATCGTTGGGAGCCAAAAATGAGTTTTTAGGCATAGAAAAAGCAGGTTTAACAGCAGCCCTAAATTTTTATGGCTATAAAGGAGCAGTGATAATTGGCTCTGAATTGATGCATTTTTCTTTTGATAAAGCTGCCGATTTGATGGGTATTAGTACCCAAAATTTGATTAGAGTGGCTGTTGATTCTAACAATCGAGTTAACATACAAGCACTACGCCAAGCTGTTGCAGATTGTCGCCAACAAAACTTGCATATCATAGCCATTGTTGGCATTGCTGGAACTACAGATTCTGGGACTGTCGATCCCCTAGAAGATATTGCCAAGATAGCCCAAGAAAATAATATACATTTTCATGTAGATGCCGCTTGGGGTGGTCCGGTGATCTTTTCTCGAAAACATCAACATAAGCTTGCTGGGATTGAGAAAGCTGATTCAGTAACCATTGATGGACATAAACAATTATATTTACCAATGGGTATTGGCATAGTATTTTTCCGCGACCCTCATTTGGCTTCTTCCATTGAAAAACAGGCTAGCTATACCATGCGTAAAGGGTCATTTGATTTAGGTAAGCGTTCTTTAGAAGGTTCTCGACCAGGCATGGCTTTATTTTTACATGCAGGTCTAAAGCTAATTGGTCTGAATGGATATGAGTTTTTGATTGACGAAGGAATCCGTAAAACTCAATACATGGCTGCTCGGGTTTCAGCAATACCTGAATTTGAATTATTGGCTGAACCTGATACTAATCTGTTAATTTATCGTTATATTCCAGAGCAATTTAGAGAAATAGTTGCCAACAAACAATTATCGGAAACAGATAATCAATTGATTAATAATTTTAATGAGTGTTTGCAGAAGATGCAGCGTCAGATTGGTAGAACTTTTATCTCACGAACGACAAAAACAACTATCAGCTTGGATAAAGAAATCTCTGTAATAGCCATGCGTGCAGTCATTGCCAATCCCTTAACTACTGAAGCAGATATTGACGCAGTTTTAAATGACCAAATTCAGATTGCTTCAGGAATCTCAATTGCATATTGAGTGCTTTTATATTAGACAAAAAATATTTATGAACAAGTTTTGATCTATGGATATAGCAGAGAATTTTATTGATAGCTTAGATGATAGAGACGAAATCGCTATTATTGGGATGGCGGGTCGTTTTCCTGGAGCAAATAAAATTGACAGCTTTTGGCAAAATCTGCGCTATGGAGTAGAGTCAATTTCTTTTTTCACGGATGAGGAGCTAATATCTGCTGGGGTAGATTCTGAATTGCTAAAAAATCCTAATTACGTGAAGGCAAACGGTACATTAGAAAATATAGATTTATTTGATGCTTCTTTTTTTGGTTTTTCTCCCAGAGAAGCGGAAATTACAGACCCTCAACACCGACTTTTTCTAGAAGCTGTTTGGGAAGCTTTAGAAAATGCTGGTTACAACTCAGAAACTTATAGCGGTAAAATAGGTCTTTTTGCTGGTGTTGCTGCGAGTTCCTATTTGCTTTCCAACTTATATCCCAATCGAGATTTGCTGGAATCTGTAGACTACTACCAAGTTTTAATTGGGAACGACAAAGATTTTCTACCTACCCTAGTTTCTTACAAATTAAACTTAAAAGGACCAAGTATTAATATTCAAACTGCTTGTTCTACATCATTGGTTGCTGTTCATCTAGCCTGCCAAAGTTTACTTAATGGTGAAAGTGATATAGCTTTAGCTGGTGGTGTAACTGTTGGAGCGCAGCAAAAAACTGGTCACCACTATCAACAGGGAGGAATTCAATCTCCTGATGGTCATTGCCGAGCTTTTGACGCTCAAGCGCAGGGAACGATTGGTGGCAATGGTTTAGGTGTGGTGGTTTTGAAAAGATTAGAGGATGCTATTGTTGATGGTGACTATATTCATGCAGTAATTAAGGGTTCAGCTGTTAATAATGATGGTTCTTTAAAGGTTGGATATACAGCCCCTAGTGTTGACGGTCAAAGGGAAGTTATTCTGGAGGCTTTAGCTTTAGCGTCTGTGGAACCTGAGACCATTAGTTACGTAGAAACGCATGGTACAGGAACCATTTTAGGAGACCCGATTGAAATTAAGGCTCTCACACAAGCTTTTCGCGCTAGCACCAATAAAAAAGGATTTTGTGCGATCGGTTCAGTCAAAACCAATGTCGGACATTTAGATACAGCAGCGGGTGTGACGGGATTAATCAAAACAGTCCTGGCATTAAAGCATAAACAAATACCTCCCAGTTTGCATTTTGAAAAGCCAAATTCACAGATAGACTTCGCCAATAGCCCGTTTTACGTCAACACCAAACTTACTGAGTGGAAAAGCAACGGCACACCCCGCAGAGCAGGTGTGAGTTCCTTCGGCATTGGTGGAACTAATGCCCATGTGATTTTGGAAGAAGCGCCAGCCATTAAAACTTCCGATCCATCCCGTCCTTGGCAATTATTAACAGTATCAGCCAAAACCAGCACCGCTTTAGAGACAGCAACTACCCAACTGCATGATTATCTCGAACAAAACCCCGATACACTCTTACCAGATGTAGCTTACACCCTACAAGTAGGTCGGCGAGCTTTTGACTATCGCCGCATCATAGTTTGTCACGACCGAGATGATGCAGTCAAATCCTTCAACAGCCAAAATCCACAAAGCATTTTTAGCCACCACCACAAACCAGGGCACTGCCCAATCATCTTCATGTTTTCTGGACAAGGGTCACAATATGCAAACATGGGTCGAGAATTATATCAAGTAGAACCAACATTCAAAAAACACGTAAATAATTGCGCCCTTATTTTACAACCCCACCTCGGTCTTGATATCCGCTCCCTACTTTACCCCAACCCAGAAGAAGTAGAAACTGCTGCAAATCAACTCCAACAAACAGCCCTTACCCAAAGCGCGTTATTTGTTATTGAATACGCCCTCGCTCAGTTATTCATGTCTTGGGGAGTACGTCCAGAGGCGATGATTGGTCATAGTATTGGCGAATATGTGGCTGCAACGATTGCAGGTGTCTTTTCTTTAGAAGATGCCCTCAAAATTGTGGCAAAAAGGGGACAGTTAATGCAACAAGTACCCCCAGGAAGTATGCTGGCAATTAGATTCCCAGAAAAAGAAGTGCGATCGCTACTTTCTGCAAATGAGTTATATCGAGAATCTCTACAAATTGCAGTAATTAATAGTCCATATTCCTGTGTCGTATCGGGAACAAGCGAAGCTGTTGCAATCCTGCAAAAACAATTATCTTCAATTGAAGTTGAATGTCGTCTGTTGCATACATCTCATGCGTTCCATTCGGTGATGATGGAACCGATATTGTTAGCATTTGCTGAGGCGATTAAAACAGTCAAACTCAATCCACCCAAGATACGCTTTATTTCCAATGTGACTAATAGTTGGATTACTCAAGAACAAGCGACAAATCCGGATTATTGGTGTCAACATTTACGACAAACTGTGAGATTTTCAGATGGGATATCACAACTAATACAGCAGTTTGAAGGTGTTTTTCTGGAAGTGGGACCGGGACGAACTTTAGGTACGTTAACGACACAGCATTTAGAGAAAGATGCCAAGCAACAGGTATTGACTTCGTTACGCCATGTTAAGGAGCAACAATCGGATGTTTGCTTTTTATTGCAAACATTGGGTCGATTGTGGCTTGCAGGTGTGGAAATCGATTGGTCGGGATTTTATGCTGATGAAAAGCGTTATCGTTTACCTTTACCTACTTATCCTTTTGAACGACAACGTTACTGGATTGAGCCTGAATCGCGATCGCATTCCGTAAACATTAAACCGACGATATTAGATCAAAAGCAAGATATTAGCAATTGGCTCTATATTCCTTCATGGAAACGTTCTTTACTAACTTATACATCATCTGTAGAAATAAAATCTGCACCAGAAGAAAAATGGCTATTCTTTGTGGATGATTTGGGAGTAGGGGAGCAACTAATTGATAAGTTAAGAAATCAGGGTAAAAGTATAATTATTGTTAAGCAAGGAGATGAGTTTAGTAAACTAAGTGAGGGTATCTATACAATTGCTCCATGCAGAAATGAAGATTATGATAAGTTCTTACAAGAACTAATATCTTTAGATAAAAGCCCCGAAAAAATTGTTTATTTATGGAGTCTAACTCATCTTCATAACCGTCCATCAGTAAAATATTTAGAATATAAAAGCTTACTATTTTTAACCCAGAGCCTTAGTAAATTAAAAATTAGCAATTGGCTACAACTTAGGGTGATATCGAACAACATTCAAGAGGTTAATGGGAATGAAGAATTAAATCCAGAAAAAGCTGCAATATTAAGTTTATGTAATGTAATTCCTCAAGAGTATCCCAATATTAGCTGTCAGTGCATTGATATTGCTTTAACTAACAGCATAAACTTAAAAGAAAGACAAGAAAATTGTGAGAGTCATATTATTGACAAGCTTCTGAATGAGTTAACCTCTGTATCCTCAGATACGGTAGTTGCTTATCGCGATCGCCACCGTTGGGTACAAACATTTGAGCCAGTTCATGCAGAGTCAATAGTTGAGGAAAAAATACCTTTAAGAAAACAAGGTGTTTACTTTTTCCCTGGTGGGTTAGAAACTATTGAGGTTGTGCTTGCAGAATATTTAACAAAAACTTTCCAAGCAAAACTCATATTTATTGAAGATGTTGAATTCCCAGAGCAAGATAATTTCTCCCAATGGCTGGAAACTCATCCTCTAGATGATGAAGTGAGTCTCAAAATCCAGCAATTTTTAGCATTAGAGAAATTAGGTACAGAAATTTTGTTATTACGTGCCGATACCACTAATTACGAGCAGATGCATCAAGCTCTTGCATCTGCAAATGTTGAACAAATTAATGGTGTAATTTATTCAACTGGTATCAAGCGCGATAACCTATTTGCTTCTATTCCCGAAATTAATGAAGTAGAATTTGAAAATCTATTAGAATTACAAAGTAGTAAGATTCTAGTATTAGAACAAGTCTTACAGAATTTTAATAAAGATTTTTGTATCATTCTTTCTTCTTTGTCTTCCATTTTAGGAGGATTTGGGTTAAGCTTATATTCAGCAGCTAACCAATTCATCGATACTTTTAGCAATCGGCATAATCAAAAGACTTCTTTCCCGTGGTATATTATAAATTGGGGCAAATTCCAACCGAATATAAGCCGGGAAAGAACAGCACCAGAGCGAGTTTCTGGAGCAGAATTAGCTATTACCCCACTAGAAGCAGTAGAAGTATTTAAACGAGTTTTTTCTTTAGGGGAAGTAGCTCAGGTTATTCTTTCTACAATAGACATTAACGCGAGGAAAAATTATACAATTAGCCTAGATTATTTGGTAGATTCAAAATCTACTAATCAATTAGATTCATCATCGCGCTATTCCCGACCAAGCCTAAGTAATTCCTATGTTGCTCCCACAAATGAGTTGGAAAAACAAATTACAGAGATATGGCAAGAGGTACTTGGAATTACAGAAATCGGTATTTACGATAACTTCTATGAGTTAGGGGGGGACTCCCTGATTGCAACTCAATTAGTGTCTCGATTGCGAGCTAAATTCCCTGTAGACTTACCACTACGCGACCTGTTATTGGATGCGATGATACCAATAAAGCAGGCAGAAATAGTTGAGCAACTTTTGTTGGAAAAAATTGAGGAATTATCTGAAGAGGAAGTTTTAGTTCTTTTAAATAATTCATAATTGGTTAATCAGGAATTATTAGCTATGGATAAAAAATGTTCTAACTTATCACCAGCGAAAAAAGCCCTTTTAGAAAAATGGAAAGGGGGAAAACTTCAAGCTGATGTGATTCCTAAACGTCAAGATTGCCAGAATATTCCCTTATCTTTTTCCCAACAAAGGCTGTGGTTTATTGACCAGCTTTATCACGGTAGTTCGTTCTACAATATTTCCATAGCTTTTCACGTACAAGGAAACCTCGATATTGCAGCACTTGAGCAAAGTTTAAATGAAATTCTTCAGCGTCATGAAGTTTGGCGGACAAATTTTAGGCTTGTGAATGGAGAGCCAATACAAGAAATTTTTCCCCATTCTACTTGGAATATATCTATTATTAACCTAGAACATTTATCTGGTAAAGATTGGGAAGGAGAAGTTAAACAAATTGCAGCAGAGTCAGCAAAAAAATCTTTTAATTTGGCTAAAGGGCTATTAGTGAGAGCGACTTTACTGCGATTGAGTGAAGAAGAACAGGTTTTGCTTGTGACCATGCATCACATTATTACAGATGGATGGTCTTGCGATGTATTCCTGCGCGAACTGTCAGCACTGTACGCTGCTTTCTCAAAAAATCTACCTTCCCCTTTACCCGAACTCCCGATTCAGTATGCAGATTTTGCTGTTTGGCAACGGGATTGCCTGAAGGGTGAATTCCTCGCAACCCAATTAAATTACTGGAAGCAACAACTCCAAGGTGAGTTACCAATACTACAACTACCTACAGACCGTCCACGCCCTAACCTTATTATTTTCACTGGAGCCAAGCAATACTTTGCATTCTCAGCATCCCTAACTAATGCTCTCAAGCAATTAAGTCAGCGAGAAGACGCTACTTTATTTATGAGTTTGCTGGCAGTATTTAACATATTACTATACCGCTACACAGACCAGGAAGATATCTTAATCGGTTCTCCAATTGCTAACCGCAACCGTGCAGAATTGGAAGGGATGTTGGGTTTATTTGTTAATACTTTGGTGTTACGTAATAATCTCAGTGGTAATCCCAGTTTTCGCCAACTTTTACATCGAGTACGGGAGGTGACTCTAGATGCTTATGCACATCAAGATTTACCTTTTGAGATGCTTGTAGAAGAATTGCTACCCGAACGGGACTTAAGCCGAAATCCACTTTATGAGGTCATGTTCGTCCTGCAAAACACCCCAGATTCTGTAAAGGAAGCGTCTGATTTAACTTTACGTACTTTAGAGTTTGATAGCGGTACTGCTCAACTAGATATTTTTCTATCAATATCTGAATCCGAAGAGGGATTAACAGGTTGTTTAGAATACAACACAGATATTTTTGACTCAACAACAATTAGCCAATTTATTAACAATTTCCAAACTTTATTAGAAAATATAGTTGCAAATCCAGAGCAGCATCTGAGTGAATTATCGCTACTTACTGCTTCTGAACAAGAAAAATTATTATTTAAGTTTAACCAAACTCGTGCAGACTACTCTCAACAAGTATCTCTGCATCAATTATTTGAGCAGCAAGTTGAACTAACACCATTATCTGTAGCACTAATTAGCGATTCTGAAGAAATAACTTATCGTCAACTGAACCATAGAGTTAATCAACTGGCACATTACTTACAGAAACAGGGTGTAACAAAAGAAACGCTGGTTGCGCTATGTCTGGAACGCGACCTAGATATGGTAGTGGGGATTTTAGCTATTCTCAAAGCTGGTGGTGCATACATTCCCCTTGACCCAAGTTATCCGATGGAACGTTTGAATTTTATGCTCTCTGATTCCCAAGCATCACTGTTAATTAGTAAGCAAGAAATTTTAGAAAAACTATCACTATCTGCGGCTAAAATCGTTTGCTTGGATATCCAAAAAGAGGAAATTGCACAAGAAAGTTTAGAAAATCTCATTAACTTATCTTCCTCAGATAATCTTGCTTATATTATCTACACTTCTGGGTCAACTGGAACACCGAAAGGTGTGCTTGGTACTCATCGGGGTACAGTAAACGGCTTACACTGGTTATGGAAGACCTATCCTTTCACCCCAGGAGAAGTTTGCTGTCAGAAAACTGCTATAAGTTTTGTTGATTCTATCTGGGAAATTTTTGCTCCTTTACTTCAAGGAATTCCCACAGTAATTATCAACAACGCAACTGTAATAGACCCGCAATTATTTATAAAATCTCTAGCACAACATCAAGTTTATCGAATTATACTTGTACCTTCATTACTACGACTACTTCTAAATAATTATAGTCATCTAGTTAAGAAATTAACGTACCTAAAATTCTGGATAACTAGCGGAGAAGCATTATCGGTTAAATTAGTTCAAACTTTCCAAGAATTGATGCCATTTGCAAAACTAATTAACCTTTATGGCTCATCGGAAGTTTCCGCCAATGCAACGAACTACGATACTAGTTTATTACCAGAACAAGCCCACAGTGTGCCCATTGGTCGTCCAATAGATAACACTCAAGTTTATGTATTGAATCGCGATTTACAACCAACACCCATAGGAGTAATTGGAGAACTTTATCTTGGTGGTGATGGGTTAGCAAAGGGTTATTTACATCGCCCAGAATTAACCCAAGAAAGATTTATTGATAATCCTTTTATACCTGGAAATAAACTTTATAAAACAGGCAATTTAGTCCGATACCTCCAAGATGGTAATCTTGAATATTTGGGTCGCCATGATGAGCAAGTCAAAATCAGGGGTTTTCGAGTAGAATTAGGTGAAATAGCAGCTGCGATCGCACAACACCCAGATGTGCAAGAATCGGTTGTCATTGCCAGCAATGATGCTCAAGAAAATCCCCGTTTGATTGCCTATCTTGTCACAAATAAGCAGGATATAACAACGCAACTGTTATCCTATTTGCAACAGAAGCTACCTAACTATATGTTACCATCCGCTTTTATCCTACTTGATAAACTTCCATTGACACCTAATGGAAAAGTAGATAAGCGTGCATTGCTAAGTAGTGATGTTATCCAATCAAATACAAATAAAGCCTTTGTTGCTCCTCGAAATTTTACAGAATTAGCTTTAGCAAAAGCTTGGGAGAATCTCCTCAATACTAGCCCTATTGGAGTGACGGATAACTTTTTTGACTTAGGAGGACACTCGTTTTTAGGCGTTCGCTTAATGGCTCAAATTTACGATAAATTTAAACATAATCTTCCCTTATATACTCTTTTTGAAAACCCAACTATTGAAAAACTAGCTGCGATTGTTAGTCAACCATTTCGCGAAATTTCTAATTCTCACTTGGTAGCAATTAACTCTTCTGGTGACAAGTTACCTTTCTTCTGTATGCATGGCGCTGGTGGAGATATTAGTCAATACTTTAAATTATCCAAAATACTAGGTGAGGAATATCCATTTTATGGATTAGAACATGGACCAGACCCTGAACAGCCTAAAATTATTTCAGTAGAGGAAACAGCGTCTCGCTATCTGCAAGAAATTCGTAAAGTACAACCAAACGGTCCCTATCTTTTAGGTGGTCATTGTTATGGTGGTGTACTTGCTTTTGAAATGTCGCAACAATTACAAAAACAGGGTCAAACAGTGGGTTTAGTAGCTATTATCGATGCCATATTACCAGAGACAACGATTGAATCAACAGATGATGATGATGCGAAGTTTTTGCTGCGTATAGCTGAAGAAATCAAAACAGAAAATGAAATCGATTTTTCTGTTCCCTTTGAGGAACTTCGAGATTTATCACTGGATGAGCAACTGAATTTGTTAAACAAAAAAGCCAACTTTATTTTTTCTGATGCAGAGCTTAAGGATTTTCTCCGTCATTACCAACTTTTCAAAGCCAATGTTCAAGCAATGCGAGATTATGTGCCGCAGATTTATCCCCACTCCTTAACTGTCTTTCGAGCAAAAGAAGAGATTATTCATGATTTTGATAATCCAGAATGGAGTACTGATGACCTGTTTCTAGGTTGGGATAAATATTCCAATGAATCGACTCGGGTTGTTGATGTTCCAGGAAATCATTTTTCAATACTACTTGAACCTCATATTCATGAATTAGCCAAACAATTGAGAATATGCATTGATAATGCTGTCCATAATTTAAATATGCAATAGGAGTAAAAGAGACTGATGCAACTACCTCCAGGACCGAAAACTCCTTCTTGGTTACTAGCCCTACAATTTGAGGCTGATATCTTTGGCTATATGGATGCTATTTCTCAACGTTACGGTGACATTGTGACTGTAATGTTTGGTTCTATACCAACAGTTTATGTCAGTAATCCTTCAGGTATAAAGGAGGTTTTTACCCAGAGCAAGGAAATTGTAGCTAGGGGCGCATTAAACAAAGAAGGGTTTGCTTTATTCACTGGAGAGCAAGGAGTTCTGCAACTGGATGAGTCGCGTCATAAAAATCGGCGCAAATTGTTAATGTCAGCCTTTCACGGTGCGCGGATGCAAACCTGCGGACAGCATATCTGCGAACTGACAGAAAACATTATGGATCAACAAGTTACTGGAAAACCTTTCCTTGTCTACTCAATGCTAGAGCATATTACCTTAGCAATAGGTATAGAAATTGTCATGGGATTGCGTGAAGGAGAACGCTATGAAAGAATAAAACATTTATTTGCTTCTGTGTTTAAACATGAACTTTCCCCACTACTGCAACTGGTTGCAAAACTACCCTTTTGGGGATGGAATTTAGGAAGGTGGAGTCCTCAAGGAAATTTGCTTTACCTCCGGCAAGAACTCTTTCAACTGCTCTATGGAGAAGTTCAAGAACGTCGCAAGCAAGCAGATGCATCTCGCACTGATATTCTATCTGATTTACTATTAGCAACTGATGAGACAGGTGAGCCGCTTGCTGATGAGGAAATACGAGATTTATTAATTTCACCTATCGGAGCGGCTCAAGGTGCTTCAGCAACTGCGATCGCTTGGGCTTTGTACTGGATTCACCGTTTACCTCATGTTCGCGATCGTCTGCTAGAAGAACTTAACCGCCTTGGCGGAAACCTACATATCACAGGCATCTTGGCATTACCTTATCTCAATGCTGTTTGCAACGAAGTTTTACGAATTTACCCAACTCAACTTTTCGCATTTCCCAGGATAGTAGAGTCTCCTGTTGAAATAATGGGTTATGAGTTGAGTCCGGGAACAATACTAATTGCAAATATTTATTCTACACATCAGCGTGAAGATTTATATCCAGAGCCAAAACAATTTAAGCCAGAGCGTTTTCTCGAAAAACAGTTTTCTACCTATGAATTTTTGCCCTTTGGTGGCGGTTCTCGTGTTTGTATTGGTGGAACATTTGGTCTGTTTGAAATGAAATTGGTATTGGCAACAATTCTTTCACACTATCAGTTAAAGCTAGTGAGAAAACAACCAGAAAGACCAAAATTTAATGGTCTTCTTTGTTACCCTGCTAGTGGTGTGAAAATGGTAGTGCTTAGTCAGCATCAACATCAAGGACAGTCGCAGTCATTAGTTATTAGTTCAGTTTAATCTCTGGAGTTTTTTTCATTCCTTTTGATACTTGAGTAATAAGTAATATTTATGACACTACCTCCAAGCCCGAAAACGCCCACTTGGCTGCTAGGTTTACAGCTTTTGACTAATCCGCTTGGCTGTATGGATGCTATTTACAAACGCTATGGCGACATAGTCACCATGATGGATGGTTCTACACCAGTAATTTACGTTAGCAATCCTTCAGGGCTAAAGCAGATTTTTAGTAGTACTAGAGAAATTACAGTCTCTAGTATATTTAACCAAAAACCTACGCTTACACAAGGAATCGCACAAATTGATGGGTTAGTTCACAAACATCGTCGCTCTCTCTTAATCAAGGTTTACCAAGGGAAGCGGATGGAAACTTTTGGGCAACGTATTTGCGAACTCACAGAAAAAATTATGAGTCAACAGGCTGTTGGAAAAACTTTCATTGCCTATGAAACTATATTAAAAATTACCTTGCAAATAGCTATAGAAGTTGTGATAGGATTGCGGGAAGGGGAGCGCTTCAAAAAAATCAAGCATTTATGTAACTCTTTAATTAAATACGAAAACTCTTCTCTATTTAATATAATCGGACAACTTCCTTTTGCAGAAATAGATTTCGGAAAGGGAAGCCTGTTAAGCTATCATAACTATCTCGAAGAAGAAGTTCTTCAATTTTTACACGATGAAGTTAAACAACGCCGCAAGCAAGCAGATTCTTCACGTACTGATATGCTTTGCGATCTTATATTTGCTTGTGATGAAACAGGTAAAGCATTAAGTGATGAAGAAGTGCGCGACTTACTATTTTTGCCTATATTAGCGAGTAGGGATGGTGCATCGCATTCGATCACTTGGTCTTTGTACTGGATTCACCGTTCACCTGCTGTTCGTAAGCGACTATTTGAAGAACTTAATAGCCTTGGTGAAAATCCAGATCCTATGGATGTTGTTGCATTACCCTACCTTAACGCTGTTTGTAACGAATCTTTACGAATTTGGCCAAGTGCGTTATTCACATTTCGGCGGCTGGTTGAGGCTCCAGTAGAAATAATGGGCTATGAATTAGTTCCGGGAACAGTAATCGTTTGTAATATTTATTCAACACATCAACGAGAAGATGTATATCCAGAGCCGAAACAATTTAAACCAGAGCGTTTTCTAGAAAAAAAATTCTCTCCCTATGAATTTATACCCTTCGGTGGTGGCGCTCGTAATTGTATTGCAGGGGCTTTTGGTATGTTTCAAATGAAGCTTGTGTTAGCAACAATTATTTCGCGCTATGAATTAGCCCTGGTTAACAAGCAACCAGAAGGACAAAGGCTTGTGGGTGACCAATGTCACGCAAAGAGTGGTGTAAAAATGGTCATGCATGGACGGTATCAACATCAAGGACAATAGCAGCTACTTGATTCTGGCTTTAGCCACTAGGTTTAGGAATTATGTAAAGTCAGTTGCGTAACTTTTTGATTGAAACCTTTATATTTTTTATACTCTGACAACAGTTATTTTTACACGATTTTTTTGTTTGGGTACGGCTCTTCTCAAGAGACTATATTTTGATATACAACATATTTCTCAATTTTCTATTTTGAGACTAAAAAGATATTTCACTATTAGAGGAATTAGGTATGAATAAGAGTAATAAAGGCGCAGTTGTAATTACAGGAACATCCACAGGTCTCGGTCGAGCAACCGCACTTTTACTGGATAAACAAGGGTATCGAGTTTTTGCTGGAGTCCGCACAGAAAAAGATGCAGAGTCACTAAGGCAGGCTGCGTCTGGTAATTTAACTCCAATTATCATGGATATCACAAAAACAGAACAAATTAAATCAGCTTTGGACTTTGTTTCATTAGCAGTTGGTGAAACTGGATTATTTGCGTTAATCAATAATGCAGTTGTAGCAGCAAATGGAGCAATTGAATGTACAACAATAGATGATATAAAATTGAACTTTGAAGTCAATATTATCGGTCAAATCGTAATTATACAAGCATTCTTACCACTGCTACGAAAAGCTAGGGGTAGAATCATCAATATCAGTGGAGGTTGTGGCAGAGCACCTATACCATATTTTGGCATCTTATCAGCTACAAAAGCAGCACTTGAGTCAATTACAGATTGTTTAAGAATGGAGTTAAGGTCTAGCGGCATTGAGGTTCTTTCTATATTACCAATGGATGCACTATTGACCCCAGAACAAGCTGACAAACAAGAGATAAATTGCAAGAAACTCTTAGCTAATATATCACCTGAGCATCAAGCTTTATATGGTAAAAATCATAAAATACATATGGAAGATGTCATCAAGTCTAACCGGGAAACAGGAGCGCCTCTTGAAATTGTGACAGAGGTTATATTAGAGGCTTTGGAAGCGAAAAAGCCTAAAAGACAATACTTTCCCACAAGATCACCTTGGGACTCAAGACTATTTGGATTGTGCAAAAGATTGCTACCACATCAATATTTTTATGATAATGTCTTTTTTAAGAGCTTCGGATATGATTAACAACACAAAAGATTGTCGTTTTTGCTCCTTAGTTTCCAAAGCTAATAGAGAAGACCCAATTGGTACAGCAGATACTTGTGACTATTGGTTAATTATGGAAATTCCCCAACCTTGGTCGCAAAATATCTTTGAAGAAAATCCAACTCTCAAATCAGTGGTGGGTTTGTTTCAAGAGTTAGTTTTTCAGCATGGAATTAAGTTAAAACCGATACTAATCGCTCCTGACCGTGAATATTTTTGTGCTGGTTTTACACGTATCTTCTATTACTATCGTCCTGCCAAGCTGTTTTCTCAGTTTGAGAAACAGGAATTTGTTATTCCAGAAACCGAAGCTGCTGCTTTAGTGACAGCAATCTTCAAGCAGCTAATGCAACAACCCAACGATTTATCAGAATTTCAGAAATATCAACAACAAACGAATCATATTCGTGAATTAATGGTTTGCACCCATGCTCAAGTAGACCTTGCTTGCGGCAGATTTGGCACTCCTATATATCGACAATTACGTAAGGAATATGCTCCTGCTTCCAACGGAAGGTTAAGAGTATGGCAAACAACTCACTTTGGCGGTCATCAATTTGCTCCTACCCTAATTGATTTACCTCAAGGATGCTTGTGGGGACATATTGAACCAGAGATGTTGGATTTACTAGTAAAGCGAAATGGTTCAGTCTTTGGTGTGCGTCAATACTACCGAGGGTGGACTGGTTTAAGCAAATTTGAGCAAATAGCCGAGCGTGAAATTTGGATGCAGTCTGGGTGGAATTGGCTTAACTATTTGAAAGCGGGAAAAGTAGTGACAATGGAAGAAGTCGCCGAAGGAAAGGAACCTGACTGGGCAGAAGTTCAGATTGATTTTGCAGACCCAGCTAGTAGTACAAAAGGTGTTTATGAAGCCAAAGTCGAAGTTTGTGGAGAAGTGATGACAGCATTGAACTCGGCAAAAGAAATGGAATTAGAAGCAGTAAAGCAGTATCGTGTTAGCCATTTGGTCAAGGTTGAGTCAAAAGCAACAAGCCGATAACTTAAAAATGACTCCACAACAACAATCTCAAGTCACGAATGAAATCCTCCAAGGCAATCTCGTTAAGCTGACATTCAAATTATCAATTCCCAGTACTTTGGGAATACTGATATTTAGCTTGAATAATTTTCTTGATGGTTTTCTTGCAGGGCAATTTATTGGTGAAACAGCTCTGGCTGGTATCACCCTTGCACTACCGCTCACTGGTATAGCTGAGGGATTTTCTCTCTTAGTTGGGGTCGGTTCTGGTTCTGTTCTCAGTCAAGCCATTGGTTCTGGAAATATCAAAACTCAATCGAAAATATTTGGCAACTTAATAGTTATGGGTGTCGCGATCGCCTTTGTGATCACAATTCTTGGTTATAGCTTTGGTGAAAAACTCATTGTATTCATGGGAGGAAGTGGTGAAGTTGCCTCTGCTGGTGCAGCATATTTTAAGACTTATATACTGGGTTCAGTATTCTATATGCTAGCAGGAGCTTCGAGCCAACTCATCAAATCAGAAGGCAATATAAGACTATCAACTATATTTGACTTGATTTTTGTCATCGTTAACATCTTCTTAAATTATATATTTATTAGTGTCTTTCATTGGGGTATTCAAGGAATTGCCCTCGCTACAGTTATTGGAATGGCTGTTTCCACTATTGTCAACTTAACTTATTTCCTCTCTGGTAAAAGCTCTATCCCAGTGAATCTGAAAAAGTTAGCGATCGCAATAGATTTACTACCCGCAATCTTATCAGTGGGAGTATCTTCCCTGTTTTATCCAGTGATGATATTGGTTCAAGAATTTGTGATGTTTAATCTAATTTCTGATTATGGAAAGGATATTGATATTGCTTTTTTCGGTGCAACAATGAAATTGAGTTCACTGATGGTTATTCCTATTATGGGTTTTGCACAAGCATTACAACCAGTCATAGGTATGAATTATGGAGCAAATAAGTACAGAAGGGTTAAAAATGCATACTTAATTTTCACACTAATAGGAACTACATTACTATTATTTATTTGGCTGCCTTTACAAATAGCTCCAAAGATATTTTTAAATATAATTTTACCAGATGTTAATTTTACTATAAAGGATGTAATTAATTTTAGGATTATCAATATGCTAATACCAATATGGCCTTTAGCTTACTGTGGTAATACCTTTTTTTTATCTATTGGTAAACCTAAAGTTGTTTTACTAGCAATATTCTTGAAAAGTATAGTATTAAATGTGCCCATGATGATATTCTTCTCTAAGATAATTGCTTTAAGAGGTATATATATTGGTTCAATATTGGCAGATTTTATATTTATGGTAGTAGTATTTTTACTAACAGTGAAAGAATTTGGACATTTATCTAGTCTTAAGTGCATATGATTTATTTTTTATATTTAATATAAGTAAATATTGTTAAGCCTGTAAATATATCTAGAATTTTCATATAGCAATCCGAAATCATTTATGAGAAAATACTGAAGACGATAGAAGTAATATTAGCGACAATTGCTTGGATAATAGCGATGTGGATACAGTCATTAGAAGATTTTATCAGACATAGCCAAGATAAACGTGAAATTACACGAGCAATGGCAGTCAAAATGTTGCTTTGTGGATACAAACATAAAGAGATAATGCCAATATTGGGTGTTTCATCAGGCTTTATAAGTACATGGAAAAAAGCATTTTTTCAAAACGGAGTAGATGGTTTAAAGTTAGCATATAAAGGTAGCAAAGTATTTTTGGATACACGACAACATAAGGAAGTGATTGAATGGCTACAAACAAAGGATGAATGGACGCTTAATGAGCTAGAATACCAAGTTGCATCTAAGTATGGAGTGATATTTGAATCAAAACAAAGTTACTATGATTTATTTGATGAAGCAGGTATTAGTTGGAAGAAAACTCAAGCTAATAATCCAAAGCATAACCCGGAATTAGTCGCCTTAAAAAAAAAAGAGATTTGTGAATTGTTGGAGAAGCGACGACCTGAAATTGAGACAGGAGAGCTAGTTGTTTTCATGATTGATGAATGTCATTTACTATGGGGAGACATAATCGGATATATCTGGGGTAAAATGAGTGAGCGCATTTCAATTCCAGTTATCAATGCTCGTGATAAACAAACATACTTTGGTGCATTAGACTATAAAACAAAGGAATTTCTCACCTATTCTGCCAAGAAAGGTAACTCTGAAAACACAATTAATTTTTTGGAGTATCTCCGCTCACAACGTCCAGATGCAAAACTTTTAATCATTTGGGATGGTGCTAGTTATCATCGTTCTCAACAAATCAAAGATTATTTAAATTCTTTGAATGCGAACTTAGAAAAAGAACAATGGTTGATAACTTGTGAAAGATTTGCCCCAAATGCACCTCAACAGAACCCAGTAGAAGATATTTGGTTGCAAGGAAAAAGACTGATTCGAGAGTTTTATTTTTTCTGTCATTCCTTCTCTGTTGTCAAGGCTTTATTTGAGTTGTCGCTTAATTGTCAAATTTTTGACTTCCCTAAGCTCCATGAATATGGTGTTTTCTCATGAATCATTTAGGATTGCTATATTAAATTATATTAATATATACGTACAAATAAAATTTTTAATAATTAGATGGGTGACAACATGGCGACAATGGGAAAATACTGCAAGGCATATTTAGTCAAAACACTGCGTCAATTTAAACAATGGAGGGAAAATTCAGAAAATACAAGGAAAGAAAAGGAACATATAGATGGTAAGGAAGTTGAAGTAAAAAGGGTCTTGACTGATGATGATTTCTTATACTTATAAGAGAATTATGTAGTGACAGTCAGCAACGCCCAAGAGGTTAATTATGTATCAAGACGACAAAGAAGACACGACAATTTACAAAGTTGTAATTAATCACGAAGAACAATATTCCATTTGGCCATTAGACCGCGAAAATCCTCTTGGTTGGAAAGATGCTGGAAAAAATGGACTCAAACAAGAATGTTTAGATTACATCAAAGAAGTCTGGAATGACATGAGACTGCTTAGTCTCCGGAAAAAGATGCAGGAAACAGCTGGCAACATCCAGTAAGCAACTGTGCGTTGAAATTGTGTACTTGGTGGGTTTTTTATGCCCACTTCAGGTTCATACAAGCATTTTTCTGCTTCTGCAATTTCAAGTTTCTTTAGCTTAGTAACGCTTGTTAAAAATGGAGAATTTCTATGGTAACGTCCTCAGTTTCTCAGACTCGAGTATGGTTTATCACTGGTTGCTCAAGTGGTTTTGGTCGAGCATTAGCAGAAACAGTGCTTGAGCGAGGCGAGACTGTGGTGCTAACAGCACGCAATCCACAGCAGGTAGAAGATTTAGCGGCAAGTTTTCCGGATCGGACATTAGCAGTACAACTTGATGTAACGAAACCTGAAGAGGTAAGAGAAGCTGTAAAACAGGCTATCGCCAACTTCGGTCGCATTGATGTACTTGTCAATAATGCAGGATGTGAGGTTGCTGGAGTCATTGAAGAAGTTCCCGATCAAGAAGTTCGTCGTGAGTTTGAAACAAACTTTTTTGCTGTCTTGGAAGTACTCCGAGCAGTACTACCTCATATGCGACAACAACGCAGTGGTCATATTCTGAATTTCTCGTCACTTGCCAGTTTTGGTGCTGGTGCTGGTGGAGGAATTTATAGTAGCAGCAAACTTGCACTAGAGGGAATTTGTGGTTCGCTGGCTAATGAAGTAGCACCTTTTGGCATCAAAGTCACAATTGTTGAACCTGGTGGATTCCGCACAGATTTTTTCAACCGTTCTTATGTCTTAACTGAAACTCAGATTGAAGACTACAAACCCTTAATTGATGAAATAAGTCAGACAATACGGGGTATACAAAATCTAACAATTAAGCTACCAGGTAACCCAAGGAAAGCCGCTCTGGCGATAATTAAAGTGGTTGATAGTGATAATCCACCAATCAGATTGGCTCTGGGAGCCGATGCGGTAGAAGCTATTGAAGGTGCATTAGAATTTATTAAATCAGAATTAGATGCTTGGAGGGAAGTGTCTATAAGTACTGATTTTGACGAGGTTGCAGCAGATAAAATCGAAGTTGCCAGCTAGCTAGCTGATACTGCAAGCTGGAGATAGGTGCGTTAGTCTCTGGGCTTACACATTAGACATCTCCGAAAAATGCCAATGCCAATCTCTAACTGAGCTTCAAGCTTGTGATCGCGCGAGCGTTCATGACAAGCAGAGTGCCACTTTCAACGCCAAAATCAGGTTTTGATACCGTTTTTGTTTTGGACTTTGGACAAAAAAGGAAGTTCGCGGATAATTTAGGCGAACAAAAACTTAGGCATCATAAATTCCCTCAGTTATTTTTCAAACTGAATGAAACGGAGTTAAACGCCTCAAGCCTAAGAAAATTTACGCGGCGTTTTGTTTATTAGGTGTTGATTTTGACTGCTTTTTGACCACAGGATGCTTAATTCGTGGCGTTTTAGTCTGACCTTGAACTCGACCCATGGAATTTCCCCGGGTTTTGGGGGAACGAGCAGGTGTACCAATCTTTGAAATAATTCTGTGAAAATCTCGTTGCACTACACTTGGAGTCACAATTTTATCATTGTTTTGTTCTTTGGGAGACTCCCAGGGTCTGGGTAAATGCGTTGCTAACTCCTTTGCAGCCCACAACTGTACGTAAGAGAGCATGACTAATCGTATCCAATTTTCTTCATGTTCAACATCTGGAGTTTGAAACTGCGTCATCAACAAACGTTGCTTACTGAAGCGGAACATGTGTTCAATATCAAACCTTTGTCTGAAGCTTTGATACGCAACCGAAGGGGAAATTTCCTCACGTTGATCGCCGATGACAACTAACCACATGGGTTTCCACACCGAATTACCAATATCATCAGTTACATGAACCCTGACAAGAGTGAAAGGATGACGGTACATTTTTTGATCCTTAGTTCCCCTCATCAACATTTGATGCCAAGCAAGGAGGGTTATGTTTAAAATGCGACATGCAACGAGTTGTCTGCTGTGTAAGTGTAGTTTCGTCCGGTTCGTGCCAAGTTTCAACCTCAGCTAAATTAAACCGCTCCCCGTATTTTTTGGGGCAGCCACGTTTTTTATTTGACTTGTCAATAATTGGACTTTGGTAGAAAATACGATTACTACGGACTCTGGCTATGACTACCAAATTTTTGTGTTTAGACTGCTCAAAAAGAAATGAACGTTGGCTATAGGCGCTATCTGCAACCAATATACACAATTTTTCATCCCAAAGAAGTGATGAATCGCACATCACGGATGAAATTTGTTCACCTCCTACCTCAACGCCACTTTTATCAAGTGATACCCTTTCTCCTGATATTGGTATTGACCAAGGTGCAGCATTACCAGTTTCTTTCGAGGGTTCGATAGAAAGTATCGAATAACAATGACCAATATTAATCGGTTTGTTACCAATTATAGTATTCGGTTGATAAATGTACCCACGGTCAGCTAAAGTTCTTGCATAAGGACGCGGATGTGGTGTTGTATCAAGAGCAAATAAGTGAAATGGGCGTTGTTGTGGTTCGTCAATTAACTCAGACACCACCCTAATTAAGTTATTGGGTTCTTCTTTTTCTTCTTCAACTTCATTGTTCGCCTCCTGACTAGTTGTATTAAATGATTCTTTTATTGCTTTATAAATAGAGTTATAGCTTCTCGGAAACAAAGGATTTAAAGATAACTCAACAATTGAACTGGCTCCCGTATTACCCGCTAGCGCATCCAATAAATTCATACAGGCATCACTACATGATTCAAAACAGTTGTAAATTTTTTGTCTAAAATCCTGAAATCGCGCTATTAATTGATTGTTATTAAATTTCGGCATAAGTAAGTCGGCGCGAAAAAACTAAACTATGTAAAGATAAATAAATACGGAGA